>NZ_JBJLSK010000016.1:0-133776 GCF_050871965.1 Kineococcus lubricus | reverse complement strand
GCTGCCGATGATCGGCAGCGAGGGGCCGACGACCCGTCCCGGGACGGGGCCGGTGCGGTCAGGGGCGCGTCGCGACGTACTGCGCCCAGGCCGTCTCGACGGCGGCCAGCGCCGTCTCGTCCTGCAGGGACGTCACGTCCCCGCCGCCGCGGCCGGCGGTCAGGTCGGCCATCAGCCGGCGCATGATCTTCCCCGAGCGCGTCTTCGGCAGGTCCGGGACGACGACGACGTCGCGCGGCCGGGCCACCGGCCCGATCTCGTGCGCGACGTGCTGCTGGAGCTCGGCGGCGACGTCGGCCGGGCCGTCCCCGCGCAGGATGACGAACGCCACGATCCGCTGGCCCGTGGTCTCGTCCGGCGCCCCCACGACGGCGGCCTCCGCGACGCGCGGGTGCGAGACGAGGGCCGACTCCAGCTCGATGCTCGACAGGCGGTGGCCGGAGACGTTCAGCACGTCGTCGATGCGGCCGCCGATCCAGATGTACCCGTCGGCGTCCTTCGTCGCGGCGTCCCCGGCGAGGTAGTACCCCCGGTCCGCGTACGGTTCCCAGTAGCTCTTGACGAACCGCTCGTGGTCGCGCCACACCGTGCGGGCCATGCCCGGCCAGGGCTTCGTGATGACCAGCACGCCCTGCTCGCCCGGCCCCACCTCGTTCCCGGCCTCGTCGACGACGGTGGCCGACAGCCCCGGCAGCGGGACCGTGCCCGACCCCGGTTTCAGCGGTGTGACCCCGGGCAGGGGGGCGACGACCGCGGCCCCCGTCTCGGACTGCCACCACGTGTCGACGATGGGGCAGCGGCCACCGCCGACCTCGCGGTGCAGCCACAGCCACGCCTCGGGGTTGATGGCCTCGCCGACCGAGCCGAGCAGCCGCAGCGACGACAGGTCGAACCGGGCGGGCAGTTCCGGGCCGTGCTTCATGAACGTCCGCACCAGGGTCGGGGCGGTGTAGTAGATCGTCACGCCGTACTTCTCGATGACCTCGAAGTGGCGGCCGGGGTGCGGGGTCAGCGGGGACCCCTCGTAGATGACCTGGGTCACGCCGTTGGACAGCGGGCCGTACATCTCGTACGAGTGCGCCGTCACCCACGCCAGGTCCGCCTGGCACCAGTACACGTCGTCGTCCTTGACGTCGAACACCGCCCAGTGCGACCACGACGTGTGCGTCAGGTAGCCGCCGCTGGTGTGCACGAGCCCCTTGGGCTTCCCGGTGGTGCCGGAGGTGTAGATGATGAACAGCGGGTTCTCGGCGTCGAAGCTGGGCGCCTCGTGCTCGGGGGACTGGCGGTCCACCAGGTCGTGCCACCACACGTCCCGGCCCGGGGTCCAGGGCACGTCGGGGGTCTGCTCGCCGGTGCGGCGCAGCACGAGGACGTGCTCGACGTGGTCGAGGCCCTCGACGGCGGCGTCGGCGGCGCCCTTCACCGCGACGGCGGTTCCCCGCCGGAACTGCCCGTCGGTGCACACCAGCAGCTTCGCGCCGGTGTCCTCCACGCGGAACCGCAGCGCCTCGGCCGAGAAACCCCCGAACACCAGGGACACGACGGCGCCGATGCGGGCGCACGCCATGGTGGTCACGATCGTCTCGGGCAGCACCGGCAGGTAGAGGACGACGCGGTCGCCGTGCCCGACGCCCAGTTCCTCCAGCGCGTTGGCCAGGCGGCACACCTCGTCGCGCAGCTGCGCGTAGGTGATCGTCCGGGAGTCGCCCGGCTCGCCCTCCCAGTGCAGCGCGACCTTGTCCCCGCGCCCGGCGGCGACGTGCCGGTCCACGCAGTTCACCGCGACGTTCAGCTTCCCCCCGGTGAACCACTGCGCCGTCGGCAGGGTGGACCCGTCGAAGACGGTGTGGAACGGCTCGTCCCACTGCAGCCGCCGGGCCTGCTCGGCCCAGAACGCCTCCGGGTCGGCGGCCGCGCGCGCGTGCTCACCGGCGCCGACGTTCGCCTGCGCGGTGAACTCGGCGGAGGGGGTGACGACGAGTCCGCCGTCGAGGCCGGGGGGAGTGGTGGTCAAGGAGGGTCCTCACGGGGGCGCGGGCGGTCCGGGACGACCGGCCCGTGGCCGGCTTGGCCGCCAGAGTAGCCGCGCCGTACCCTCGGACCGTGGAGACCACCGGGCGTGACGAACCGTGCGGCTCGTCGTTCGTCGGGGTGCAGCGCCGGCACGTCGACCTGTGCCGCACCCGCTCCGCCGCCTGTCGCTGACCCGCTCCGTCGCCCCCGCCGGGCCGAGCGTCCCCCGCTGCCGCAGCGGCCACCGCGTGGCCCGCTCACCGCGCCGAGCGCCGTCCCGCCGTCCGTCCGCGCCACCCGCCCGAGGAGCCCCACCGTGACCACCACCACCGACGTCGAGACCGCCCGCGCCGGGTTCGAGGCCTGGCGCGCGGCCCGCACCGCCGAGCTCAGCCGGCCGCACGGCTGGCTCAGCCTCACGAGCCTGACCTGGCTGGACGCCGAACCCGTCCCCGTCGAGGGCCTGCCCGGCACGTGGGCCTCGGTCCCCGGCGGGGTCGCCGTGACCGCCGCGGCCGCCGACGGGGTCGTCGTCGGGGGAGAGCCCGTGGACGGCACCGTGACGGTCGAGACCGTCGAGGGCGCCCCCGGCGTCCTCGTCGAGGTCGGCGACCTGCGCGTGGAGGTGATCCAGCGCACCGGCTCGCACGCCCTGCGCGTGCGGGACCCGCAGGCCCCGGCGCTGGCCGCGTTCACCGGTGTCCCCGTCTTCGACTTCGACGAGGGGTTCGTCCTGGACGCCGAGTTCGTGCCGTTCGAGCAGCCGCGCGCCGCGGTCGTGGGTGCGGTCAAGGACGGCCTCGAGCACCACTACGAGGCCGTCGGCGTGGTGCGCTTCGAGCTCGGCGGCCCGCAGCGGTTGACGGTGTTCGCGGGCGGGACGATCCTGTTCCGGGACGCCACCAGCGGCGTCACGACGACGGCCACGACCCGGTCGGTGCGGGTCGACACGACCCCCGGCCCCGTCGTCCTGGACCTCAACCGCACGCAGAACCTGCCGTGCGCGTTCACCGACCACGCCACCTGCCCGGTCCCGCCGGCCGAGAACCGACTGACGGTCCCGGTCGCGGCGGGGGAGAGGGACCCCCGATGAGCACCACCGCGCTGGACGGTTTCACCGACACCGAGCTCGCCGCGCTGCGGGCCGACTTCCCGATCCTGACCCGGACCACCCGGTCCGGGAAACCCCTGGTGTACCTGGACTCCGGGGCGACGTCGCAGAAGCCCCTGGCGGTGCTGGACGCCGAGCGGGAGTTCTACTCCACGCGCAACGCGGCCGTGCACCGCGGCGCGCACCAGCTCGCCGAGGAGGCCACCGACGACTTCGAGGCCGCCCGCGCCGCCGTCGCCGGGTTCGTCGGGGTGCCGGCCGCGGAGCTGGTGTTCACGAAGAACGCGACCGAGTCGCTGAACCTCGTCGCGCACGCCTTCAGCACCACGACCGCCTACGCCGCACGGGGTTCGGCGCCGGACGGGCAGGTGGTCGACCCCCGGTTCGTGCTCGCCGAGGGCGACGAGGTCCTGGTCACCGAGACCGAGCACCACGCCAACCTGGTGCCGTGGCAGGAGTTGTGCGCCCGCACCGGCGCGGTGCTGCGCTGGGTCCCGGTGACCGACGAGGGGGTCCTGGACGTGGGCGCGCTGCCCGCGCTGGTGACCGGGCGCACGAAGGTCGTCGCGTTCGCGCACGCCTCGAACGTCCTGGGCGCCGTCGCCCCGGTCGCCGAGCTCGTCGCGGCCGCGAAGGCCGTCGGCGCCGTCGTCGTGCTCGACGCCTGCCAGTCCGTCCCGCACCTGCCCGTCGACCTGCCCGCCCTCGGCGTGGACCTGGCCGCCTTCTCCGGGCACAAGATGCTCGGCCCCTCCGGCATCGGTGCGCTGTGGGGGCGCGCGGACCTGCTCGCCGCGATGCCGCCGTTCCTCACCGGCGGCTCGATGATCGAGCTGGTGCGGATGGAGCGGTCGACGTACGCGCCGGCGCCGCAGAAGTTCGAGGCCGGGGTGCCCATGGCGGCGCAGGCCGTCGGGCTGCACGCCGCGGTCGACTACCTGCGCGGGCTGGGGCCCGACGGGTCCGGGATGGCCCGCGTCGAGGCCCACGAGCGCGCCCTGACGCGGCTGCTGCTCGACGAGCTCGCGCAGCTGCCGTGGGTCCGCGTGCTCGGCCCGGCCGGGGCCGCCGACCGCGTCGGGCTGGTGTCCTTCACGGTCGAGGACGTCCACGCCCACGACGTCGGGCAGCTGCTCGACGACGAGGGGGTCGCGGTCCGCGTCGGGCACCACTGCGCCTGGCCGCTGCACCGCCGGTTCGGCGTCGCCGCGACGACCCGGGTGAGCTTCGGCCCCTACAACCAGGCCTCCGACGTGGACGCCGTGCTGCGGGGTCTGCACCGGGTCCGGGCCCTCTTCGCCTGAACCCCGCCGTGAGAGCCTGACGACGTGGACCTGTACCAGCAGCTGATCATCGAGCACTCCAAGCGGCCGCACGGCGAAGGTCTGCGCGCCCCGTTCGGGGCGCAGGCCCACCACGTGAACCCCACCTGCGGCGACGAGATCACCCTGCGGGTCCAGGTCGACGACGGCGCGGTCGCCGACGTGTCGTACGACGCGCTGGGCTGCTCCATCAGCCGCGCCTCGGCCTCGGTGCTGCACGACCTGGTCGTCGGCCGGCCCGTCGAGGAGGTCGGCCCGCTGCGCGAGGCCGTGCAGCACATGCTCACCAGCCGCGGCGCCGACCCCGGCGACGAGGACGTCCTCGGCGACGCCGTCGCCTTCGCCGGGGTCGCGAAGTACCCCGCGCGGGTCAAGTGCGCGCTGCTGTCCTGGTCGGCGCTGGCCGACGCCCTGCTGCGGACCCCCGCCGCGTGAACCCCGCCGTGCGGGTCCGCGCGTACACCGACGACGACTGGGCGCAGGTCTGGCCGTTCTTCGACGAGATCGTCGCCGACGGCGAGACGTACGCCTACCCCGAGGGCCTGACCAGCGAACGGGCGCGGCAGCTGTGGGTGGCCCCGCCGCCGGGCGCGACGTTCGTGGCCGTCGACGGTGACGCCGACGACGTGGTCCTCGGCACCGCGCGGTCGGGCCCGAACCGCCCCGGCCGCGGCGCCCACGTCGCGACCGCGAGCTTCATGGTCGCCCCGGCCGCGCGGGGCCGCGGGGTGGGCCGCGCCCTCGGCGAGCACGTGCTGGCGTGGGCGCGCGGTGCGGGTTTCCTGGCCATGCAGTTCAACGCGGTCGTCGAGACGAACACCGCGGCCGTCGCGCTGTGGCAGTCGCTGGGGATGCGCATCGTGGGCACCGTGCCGCAGGCCTTCGACCACCCCGAGCACGGGTACGTCGGCCTGCACGTCATGCACCGCTCCCTCTGACCTCCCCCGACGCCTCCCGGACCGGCCGCGGTCGTCCGGTCACGGCCGCCGCCGTCGATGCCCTACGCTGGCCGGACCATCCAGAGCGGCCGAGAGACCTGGCTCGTCGACGCCGCAGCAACCCCCGCACGGGGGTGCTCATGCCAGGACCGATGGGAGGAACAGTGGGTTACACCGGCGACCTCACCCCGCGTGAGGCCTTCGAACTCGTCCGGGACGACCCGGCCGCCGTCCTGGTGGACGTCCGCACCGACGCCGAGTGGCGGTTCGTGGGCGTCCCGGACGGGCTGGGCGCCGGCCCCGTCCTCGTCTCCTGGCTGCCGGTGGACCCCGAGCGGTTCCTGGCCGAGCTGGCCGCGGCGGGCATCACCCCGCAGGCCGGCCGCAAGGTCGTGTTCCTGTGCCGCTCCGGTCAGCGTTCGGTCGCCGCCGCCGAGGTCGCCACGGCCGCCGGGATCACCCCCAGCTACAACGTCCTGGAGGGTTTCGAGGGGCCGCTGGACGCCGACGGCCACCGCGGGGGTTCAGGGTGGCGGGCGGCCGGTCTGCCCTGGAAGCAGTCGTGAACGGGGCCGGCTGGCGCCCGGACACCACGGCCGTGCGCGGCGGGCTGTCCCGCTCGCCGTTCGAGGAGACCTCCGAGGCGCTCTACCTGACCTCCGGGTACGTCTACGCGACCGCCGCCGACGCCGAGGCCGCGTTCAGCGGCGACGTCGACCGGTTCGTCTACTCCCGCTACGGCAACCCGACGGTGTCGGTGTTCACCGAGCGGCTGCGGCAGCTGGAGGGGGCGCAGGCCTGCTACGGCCTGGCCAGCGGGATGTCCGCGGTGTTCTACGCGCTGGCGGCCCTGCTCGGCGCCGGCGACCGCGTCGTCGCGGCCCGCAGCCTGTTCGGTTCCTGCTTCGTCGTCCTCGACGAGATCCTGCCGCGCTGGGGCGTGGAGACGGTGTTCGTCGACGGCGAGGACCTCACCCAGTGGGAGGCCGCGCTCGCGCAGCCGGCGCAGGCCGTGTTCTTCGAGACGCCCGCCAACCCCATGCAGACGCTGGTGGACATCGCCGCGGTCACCGAGCTCGCGCACGCCGCGGGCGCCACCGTCGTCGTCGACAACGCCTTCGCCTCGCCCGTGGGGCAGCACCCGTTGCAGTTCGGG
Organism: Kineococcus lubricus; assembly: GCF_050871965.1. Lineage (NCBI taxonomy): Bacteria > Bacillati > Actinomycetota > Actinomycetes > Kineosporiales > Kineosporiaceae > Kineococcus > Kineococcus lubricus. The sequence goes on along the minus strand of NZ_JBJLSK010000016.1, from coordinate 127,233 downwards.
GCCGACGTCGTCGTCTACTCGGCGACCAAGCACATCGACGGCCAGGGCCGGGTGATGGGCGGGGCCGTCCTGGGGACGAGCGAGTTCATCGACGGCCGGTTCCGGGAACTCACCCGGCACACCGGCCCGACGCTCAGCCCGTTCAACGCCTGGACCCTCGCCAAGGGCGTGGAGACCCTCAGCCTGCGGGTGCGGCACTCGGCGGCCACCGCGCTGCGGCTGGCCGAGCACCTCGAGCAGCACCCGGGGATCCGCTGGGTCCGCTACCCGCTGCTGCCCAGCCACCCGCAGTTCGACCTGGCGAAGCGGCAGATGGACCTCGGCGGGACGATCCTCACGTTCGAGCTCGACGCCCCGCGGGGGCGCGGCAAGGAACGCGCCTTCGAGGTGCTGGACGCGCTGCGCGTCGTCGACATCTCCAACAACCTCGGCGACGCCAAGTCGCTCGCCACCCACCCCGCCACCACGACGCACCGACGCCTCGGCGCCGAGGGCCGCGCCGCCATCGGCCTGGGCGACGGCGTCCTGCGGTTGTCCGTGGGCCTGGAGGACCCCGACGACCTGCTCGACGACCTCACCCACGCCCTCTCCTGAACCCTTCGATCGGAGTTCCGTTGTCCAGCAAGCAGATCCCCGTCTCGCACGCCGGCAGCCTGCCGCGCACCCCCGAGCTCATCGCAGCCAACGAGGCGCGCCGGGTCGCCGATGACGGTTTCACCCTCGAGCGCACCCCCGAGTTCGAGGCGCTGCTCACCGGCGCCGTCGTGGACCTCGTGCGGCGCCAGCGCGACCTGGGCGTCACGGTCGTCGGCGACGGCGAGTACGGCAAGGCCATGTCCAGCGCCGTCGACTACGGCGCCTGGTGGTCGTACTCGTTCCAGCGCGTCGCCGGTCTGGAGGTCACCGGGGAGGACCTGTTCACCCAGCCCGTCGTGCGCTCGGAACCGGGGGAGGTGCGGCTGACGAGCTTCCCCGACCGCCGCGACTGGGTGCGGTTCCGCGAGGCCTACCAGGACCCGACGTCGGGCATCTCGACGGGCAAGAACGCCACCGCGTTCCCCGCCACCACCGGCCCGCTGTCCTACACCGGTCACGACGCCCTCGCCTCCGACATCGCGAACCTGAAGGCCGGTCTGGCCGCCGCGGGCGTCGAGCAGGGGTTCATCACCTCGCTGTCCCCGGGCAGCGGCGCGCGCATCTCCAACCGGTACTACGCGACCGAGGAGGAGCACATCTGGGCGTGGGCCGACGTGATGCGCGAGGAGTACCGGGCGATCGTCGACGCCGGGCTGATCGTGCAGATCGACGACCCGTCCATCGCGGAGAACTGGGACCAGATCAACCCCGAACCCTCCGTGGAGGACTACCGCGCGTTCACCCGGATCCGGGTCGACGCGCTCAACCACGCCCTGCGCGGCCTGCCCACCGAGCAGGTCCGGTTCCACCTGTGCTGGGGTTCGTGGCACGGCCCGCACACCACCGACATCGAGTTCCGGCACATCGTCGACCTCATGCTCCAGATCGACGCCGGGTCCTACTCCTTCGAGGCGGCCAACGTGCGCCACGAGCACGAGTGGAAGGTCTGGCGGGACGTGCAGCTGCCCGAGGGCAAGCAGATCGTCCCCGGGATCGTCAGCCACGCCACGAACGTCGTGGAGCACCCCGAGCTCGTCGCCGACCGGATCGAGCGGTTCGCCTCCGTCGTGGGGGCCGAGAACGTCGTCGCCTCCACCGACTGCGGGCTCGGCGGGCGCATCCACCCGCAGATCGCGGTCGCCAAGCTCGCCTCCCTCGGCGAGGGCGCCCGGATCGCGGGTTCGCGGTTGTTCGGGTGAGCTGATGGCTGCGGGGGAGGCGGCCTGGGCGCTGTGGCAGGACTCGCCGTGGGGCCGGCTGCGCTACCACGTCGTGGCCCGGCTCCTGCGGTCCTGGACGCAGGACCTGGGGCCGGGCCTGCGGGTGCTCGACGCCGGCGGTGGGGACGGGCGCGACGCGCTGCCGTTCGCCCTCGCCGGCCACGACGTGACGGTCCTGGACCGGTCGCCGGAGATGCTCGCCCTGGCCCGTGCGGCGGCCGCGGCGGCCGGTGCCGCCGAGCGCGTGCACACCGTGGCCGCCGACCTGGAGGACCTCACGGCCCTGGCGGCGCTGACCCGGCACCGCGAGGGCGGTTCGGGGTCCTTCGACGTGGTGTTCTGCCACGACGTGCTGCAGCACAGGGCCTCCCACGAGCAGGTGCGGGCCGACGTGGCGACGCTCGTGTCGTCGGTGCGTCCCGGCGGGCTGGTGTCGCTGCTGGCCCCCAACCCGCCCGCCGACGTCCTGGCGACCGTCCTCGGTCAGGGGCCGGCCGCCGCGTGGGTCGCCCTCGACGCCGAGCGCGCGAGCGACCCCGCGACCGGGCACACCGCGCTGCGGCTGTCCCCGGAGTTCGTCGAGGACGCTTTGACCGCAGCCGGGTGCGACGTCGCGGGCCGCGCGGGGGTGCTCGCGGTGACGGCGCTGCTGGAGAACGCCCAGCGGGAGGACGACCGGGTCGTGGCCGACCTCGAGGAGCTGGAGGTCGAGCTCAGCGCGCGGCCCCAGTTCACCGGGACGGCGCGGTACTGGCTGCTCGCCGGCCGCCGCCGCTGACCCCCCGCCGATCGAGGAAACCCGCACGACGATCGAGGAAACCCGCACGTCGATCAAGGACACACGGGGCATGGGCGGCACCGCTGTCCTTGATCGCCGTGCGGGAGTCCTTGATCGCGGAGGAGGTGGGGTCAGCGGCGGTGGCCCAGGACGAACGTCCGGATCGCGGTGACCGCGGCGCCGCGCGCCCACTCGGTGAACCCCGTGTGCTGCACGTCGACGTCCAGCTCGGAGGCGTGCGGGCTGCGGCCGGCGCGGATCCCCGCGGTCAGGGCCTCGCGGCCGACGTCGGCGAGCCGGGCGTTCTCCCCGGACAGCACGATCTTCTCGGGCATCACGAGGTTCCCCACGGCGGCCAGCAGCGTCCCCAGGCACCGCGCCGCGTGGTCGACGACCCGCCGCGCCGACGGTTCCCCGGTGACGGCCAGGTCGAGGAGCTCGGCGACGGACACCTGCCGCCGCAGCGCCATCGACGCGCGGAACTCCAGCGCCGAGGTGGTCAGGACGGCGTCGGCGCAGCCGGCGTGCCCCTCGGGGCACAGCGGTCCGTGGGGGTCGAGGGGGAAGTGGCCGAGCAGGCCGACCCCGGCGTCGGGGCGGTCGAGGACCTCGTCGTGCACGACGAGGCCGTACCCGATGCCGACGCCCACGACGAGGACGGCGAAGTGGGCGCAGCGGCTTGCCGTCCCGAACCACTGCTCGGCGCGGGTGAGGGACAGCACGTCGTTGTCGACGACGACGGGCAGGCCGAGGTGGGCTTCCAGCGCGGGGCCGAACGCGACCCGCTCCCAGCCGAGGTAGCGGGCGCTGTCGACCAGGCCGCCGGGTGCGGTGCGGCCCCCCAGGCTCACCCCGACCGCCCGGACGCCGTGGGGTTCGGTCGCGGACAGGTCGCGGACCAGGGCCCCCACGCCGGCGGCGACGGCCGCCGGGTCGCGGTCGGGCAGGGGGGCCTCCCGGGCGTCGACGACGGTGGCGCGCAGGGTGGTGAGCACCGCGTAGGCGGTGTCGGCCGTCAGCTTCACCCCGACGAAGTGGTGGGCGCGCTCGTCGACGTCGAGGGGTCGGGTGGGCCGTCCGGAGGTGGGGTCGTAGGCGCCGGTCGTCTCCACGAGCAGACCGGAGTCCAGCAGCGGTTTCGACAGCCGGGTGAGGCTGCCGGCGGACAGGTCCAGCCGGCGGGCCAGTTCGCTGCGGGGCAGCGGCCCGTCCAGGAGCACCTCCAGGGCGATGCTGTGCGCGGTGCCCGTCAGGGGCGTCCACGCGGACGGGGACGGCCCGTCGGGTCGCAGGGTCCCGGCGAGGCTGTGGTCCAGGCTCACGCGCACCCCCTCATCGTCGGTGATCGGTGGTTCGAGCGCGGGGCGACCGTACCCGACTATCGCCACGGAAGTCACGGAGCGGTCCACGACGGCCGCGTCTCGGGAAAATTCGGATCACTCCGACCGTTGACGGCACTGTGAGTTTTGCCGTAGAACTCACCGGACGTACACGAGCCTGACACGACGACGTGATCACGGAGACCGCGTGACCCTGCTGAACGACCTCCCGGACCGCCTCGACCTCGAGGCCGGCCCCCGCCTCGTCCACCTGCGCGCGGCGGGCGTCAGCCTCGCCCTGCACCTGCCGCCGGACCGCCTCCCGACCGTCCTGCACTGGGGCGCGGACCTGGGCGACCTCGCACCGGCCGTCCTGGCCGACGTGCTGCGCACCGGCGCCACGGCCCGCTCGAACAACGACCACGACGTCCCGCAGCCGCTGACGGTCCTGCCCGGGCAGGCCGACGGCTGGAGCGGCACCCCGGCCCTGGTGGGCTCGCGCGCCGGGGCGGACTGGACCGCCCGGTTCGTCCCCACCGACGTCACCGTGCAGGAGACCGCCGGGGGAGGACGGGTGGAGGTCGTCGCCGACGACCCGCACGCCCGGCTCTCGGTGCGGGTCGTCCTCGAGCTCCTGCCCACCGGGCTGGTCCGGCACCGCGCCGAACTGCGCAACACGGCGGCGGAGGGCCCGGCCTACGAGGTCGGGCACCTGGCCCCCGCGCTCCCGCTGCCCGCCGGGGCCGAGGAGGTCCTCGACCTCGCCGGCCGGTGGGCCAAGGAACGCGTCCCGCAGCGGCGTCCCGTCGTCGTCGGCGCGCACGTGCGGGAGAACCGCCGCGGCCGCACCGGGCCCGACGCCCCCCTCGTCCTGGCCGCCGGGACCCCCGGGTTCTCCTTCCGGTCCGGCGAGGTGTGGGCGCAGCACGTGGCGTTCAGCGGGAACCACCGCGCGGTCCTGGACCGGCAGTACACCGGCGACACCGTCCTCACCGGCGGCGAGCTGCTGCTGCCGGGGGAGGTCCGCCTCGAACCCGGCGCCTCCTACAGCACCCCCTGGGTGTACGCGGCGCACTCCACCGACGGGCTCGACGGCGTCGCGGCCCGCTTCCACGAGCACCTGCGGGCCCGCCCGCACCACCCGGGCAGCCCCCGGCCGGTCATCGTCAACACCTGGGAGGCGGTCTACTTCGACCACGACCTCGGCCGCCTCACCGAGCTGGCCCGCGCCGCCGCCGAGGTCGGCGCCGAGCGGTACGTGCTCGACGACGGGTGGTTCCGCCACCGCCGCGACGACTCCGCGGGGCTGGGGGACTGGTACGTCGACGAGGACGTCTGGCCCGAGGGGCTGGAACCGCTCATCGACGTCGTCACCGGGCTCGGGATGCAGTTCGGCCTGTGGGTGGAGCCGGAGATGGTCAACCCCGACTCCGACCTGGCCCGCGCCCACCCCGAGTGGATCCTGCGCCCGGCCGACGACCGGCTGCCCCTGCCCTCCCGGCAGCAGCAGGTGCTCGACCTGGGCAACCCCGACGCCTTCGCGCACGTCCTGGGCCGGCTCGACGCGCTGCTGTCCGAGAACGACATCGCCTACCTCAAGTGGGACCACAACCGGGACCTGCTGGAGGCCGGGCACGGTCCGGGGCACGTCCCGGGCGTCCACGCGCAGACCCTGGCCGTGTACCGGCTGCTCGACGAGCTGCGCACCCGGCACCCCGGCGTCGAGATCGAGTCCTGCTCCTCCGGCGGCCTGCGGGTCGACCTGGGGATCCTGGAGCACACCGACCGCGTGTGGGGCAGCGACTGCCTCGACCCCTTCGAGCGCCAGCAGATCCAGCGGTGGACGACCCAGGTCGTCCCGCCCGAGCTCCTCGGCTCGCACGTGGGCGCCTCGCCCTCGCACACCACCCACCGCGCGAGCGACCTGTCGTTCCGGGCCGGGACGGCGCTGTTCGCGCACTTCGGGATCGAGACCGACCTCACCCGACTCGACCCGGCCGAACGCGCCGAGCTCGCCGCGTGGGTCGCGCTGTACAAGCAGGTGCGGACGCTGCTGCACACCGGCCGCCTCGTGCGCGCCGACGTCCCCGACGACTCCCTGGCCCTGCACGGCGTCGTCGCGCAGGACGGCGGCGAGGCGCTGTTCGCCGTCGTCCAGCTCGCGACGCCGGACCTGTCCGTCCCGGGGCGGCTGCGCGTCCCCGGCCTCGACGACGACACCGAGTACGAGCTCACCGTGCAGCACCCCGGCGACCGGCCCCGGGTGCGGGGCGGGGGGCCCGCCCCCTGGACCGCCGCCCCGGTCCGCGCCACCGGCCGGGTCCTGGCGTCGCTGGGCCTGAGCGCCCCCGCCCTGCAGCCCGGGCAGCTGCTCCTCCTGCGTCTGACCGCCCGCCCCGGCTCGACCGCCGTCGAGAAGGACTGACTCCCACCGGAAGGTGTCCTGGAATGGCCATCACGAGCAGAGCCGCTCAGGCCCGCGGCCTCACCCTGCGCACCGGGGAACCGATGCGCCCCGACGTCAACGGCAGCCGCCGCGAACGCCTCACGGCCCTGGCGTTCATCGCCCCCGCCCTGCTGGGGTTCGCGGTGTTCTACCTCTGGCCGACGCTGCGGGGCCTGTACTTCAGCTTCACCGAGTTCGACTTCTTCAGCCCGCCCCGGTTCGTGGGGCTGGACAACTACGCGGCCCTGCTGTCGGACGACATCTTCTGGAACGCGATGAAGGTGACGGTGCAGTACGTCGTCATCAACATCGGCACCCAGACGGTGCTCGCCCTGCTGCTGGCCGTCCTGCTGCACCGGCTGACCCGCTCGATCGTCGTGCGCAGCATCGTCCTGCTGCCCTACCTCATCTCCAACGTCGTCGTGGCCCTCGTCTTCTACTGGATGCTCGACGCGCAGATCGGCATCACCAACCAGGTGCTGTCCTTCCTGGGTCTGGACGCGATCCCCTTCTTCGGCGACCAGAACTGGGCCATCCCCACGATCGCCTTCATCAACACCTGGCGGCACCTGGGCTACACGGCGCTGCTGCTGTTCGCGGGCATGCTCATGATCCCCGGTGACGTCTACGAGGCCGGCCGCGTCGACGGAGCCTCGGAGTGGAAGATGTTCTGGCGCATCACGCTGCCGCTGCTGCGCCCGATCCTCGCCCTCGTGCTGGTCATCACCGTCATCGGCTCGTTCCAGGCCTTCGACACCGTCGCGGTGACGACGTCCGGGGGCCCCGGGGACGCGACCCGCGTCATCCAGTACTACATCTTCGACCTCGCCTTCCAGCGCTACCAGTACGGGTACGCCTCGGCGGTCTCGGTCGTCCTGTTCCTCATCCTCGCCGTCGTCGCGTTCGTCCAGCTCCGGCTGATGCGGGCCGACGAGTCCGACGTCGCCTGAGCGACCCCGACCCCAGGAGAAGACGTTGGCCACCACCGCCACCACGTTCGACGAGGCCGTCGCGGTCTCGAAGCCCACCGGAGGAGCACGCCGCGGTCGGCCGGGGCTCGGGCGGGTCCTCGCCTGGACCGCGCTCGGCCTGATCATGGCCGTGACCCTCTTCCCCTTCTACTGGATGCTGCGGACCGCCTTCTCCAACGGCGCGTTCCTGGCGACCGAACCCTCGAACCTGCTGCCCGTCGAGTCCACGTGGGGCGCGTTCGAGCGCGTCCTGGGCCTGGCGACGACCGAGGAGGCGCAGGCCCAGGCCGGGTCCGGCGCGTCGGTCAGCATCTTCCGCGCCCTGCTGAACTCGGTCCTGGTCGCCTCGCTGATCACGGCCGGTCAGGTCTTCTTCGGCGCGATGGCCGCCTACGCCTTCTCCCGCCTGCGGTGGCCGAGCCGCAACACGGTGTTCTTCGTCTTCCTCACCGCGCTGATGGTCCCGCCGATCTTCACCCAGCTGCCGAACTTCCTGCTCATGCGCGACCTCGGCCTGCTGAACTCCTACGCGGCCATCGTCCTGCCGTTCTTCTTCATGACGCCGTTCGCCATCTTCTTCCTCCGCCAGTTCTTCCTCGGCATCCCCCGGGAGGTCGAGGAAGCCGCCCGGCTGGACGGTGCCGGCGCGGTGGGGCGCTTCTTCCGCGTCATCCTGCCCATGGCGTCGGGTCCGCTCGTGACGCTGACGATCCTGCAGTACGTGCAGGCCTGGGGGGAGTACCTCTGGCCGCTGCTCGTGGCCTCCGACCGCGACCACCGCGTCCTCACGGTCGCCCTGGCCGTGTTCCGCTCCCAGACGCCGCAGGGTGCGCCGGACTGGGCCGGGCTCATGGCGGCGACCCTCCTGGCGGCGCTGCCCGTCATCGTCCTGTTCGCGGTCTTCAGCCGGAAGATCGTGAACTCCATCGGCTTCTCCGGGATCAAGTGAGGTCTGTCGTGTCGTTCTCCACCCGAATCCCCCGGAGGCTCCGCACCGCCGTCGCCTTCGCCGGTGCCGCCGCGATGCTGTCCGCCTGCGGAAGCTACGGCGTCGACCCCGGCGCGGACGGTGAGACGGGCACCGTCACCTACTGGCTGTGGGAGTCGGCGCAGCTGCCGGCGTACCAGCAGTGCGCGAACGACTTCCAGGCGCAGAACCCCGACATCGACATCCAGATCGAGCAGTTCGGCTGGGACGACTACTGGAACAAGCTCTTCACCGGTTTCGTCGCCAACTCCGCCCCGGACGTCTTCGCCGACCACACCCAGCGCTACGGCGAGTTCGCCGAACGCGGTCTCATCGTGCCCATCGACGAGCAGGTCGAGGCGGCCGGGATCGACCTCGACGCGTACGTCGAGGGGACGACGGACCTGTGGATCGGCCCCGACGGCAAGCGCTACGGCCTGCCCAAGGACTTCGACACCATCGGCCTGTTCTACAACGAGGCCATGACGGCCGAGGCGGGCATCTCCGCGGAGGACATGCGGAACCTGACCTGGAACCCGCAGGACGGCGGCACCTACGAGAAGGTCATCGCCCGCCTGACCGTCGACCAGAACGGCGTCCGCGGTGACGAGCCGGGCTTCGACAAGTCCAAGATCAAGACCTACGGGCTCGGTCTGGGGTCCTCCGGGGCCCCGTTCGGCCAGGTCGAGTGGTCCTACCTGGCGATGACCACCGGGTGGACCTACGCGGACAAGGAGATGTGGGGCACCCGGTTCAACTACGACGACCCGCGTTTCCAGGAGACGTACTCGTGGTGGCGCGGGCTCATCGAGAAGGGCTACATGCCGCCGCTGGCCCTCACCGAGGGCGGGGCACCGGACCAGCAGATGCAGGCCGGCCGCTACGCCATCGTCAGCGAGGGGTCCTGGCAGACCGCCAACTACGGCAACCTCCAGGGGGTGGACCTGGCGCTGGCCCCGACGCCGATCGGGCCGTCGGGGCAGAGGGCGGCCATGCAGAACTCCCTCGCGGACTCCATCTCGACCTCTTCGCAGGTGAAGGGGGCGGCGTGGAAGTGGGTGCAGTACCTGGCGTCGGAGGAGTGCCAGTCGGTCGTCGCGGAGGCGGGTGTGGTCATGCCGGCCATCGCCAGCACGGTCGAGACCTCCAAGCGCTCCCTGGGGGAGACCGGGTTCGACGTCAGCGCCTTCACCGACCAGGTCGAGCAGGGGACGACGTTCCCCTACCCGGCCGTCCTGAACGGCGCCGAGTTCCAGAGCATCATGGCCTCGACCATGGACAACGTCATGGCCTTCAACGCCGACGTCGACGCCCTCGACGCCGCGAACGACAAGGTCAACGCCCTGTTCACGACCCCGCAGCGGTGACGGACCGGGTGGCGCGGTAGGCGCCGGGGGAGCAGCCGCACGCCTTCGAGAAGTGGGCGTACAGGCTGCTCCCCGACCCGAACCCGGCGGCGTGCGCGATCGCGGCCGTCGTCATGGAGGTCGTGAGCAGCAGGCGCTGGGCCTCGGCGATCCGGTGCCGCAGCAGCTGCTCGCCCAGGGTCACCCCCGTCGCCTCGCGGAACAGGGTGGTGGCGTAGTTGGGGTTGAGGTTCGCGGCGCGGGCGACGTCGGCGGCGGACACGCCGTCCCGGAAGTTCTCCGCCGCGAACCGCGCCATCCGCGCCACCGGGCGCAGGTCCGGGCGGGCGCGGGGGACCGGCGAGGACGTGCCGTGTGCCAGGATCCTCAGCACCAGGGCGTTCGCCTCCAGCAGGAGCGTCTCGGTGTGGCGGCCGGCGGCGACGTCGCGCTCCCAGGTCGCGAACTGGGCCTCGACGTGATCGCCGAGGACGTCGGTGGGGACCACGACCGTCCCGTGCGACATGATCCGCGCGGAGAACTCCTCGGGCAGCGACCACCGCAGCACGGCCGTCAACGGCAGGTGGATCCAGCAGATGTCGCTGTCCTGCGGGGTCTGTGCCGGGATCAGCCGGTGGGGGGCGGCGGCCCAGAACATCGCGGTGTGGCCCGGCGGGACGGTGACGCGCTCCCCGGCGAGGAGGTACTCCAGCCCGCCGCGCACGGCGACGTTGATCTCCAGGTCGTCGTGGCGGTGGAACTCCCGCATCGGGGGGACCGCGCCGCGGTGGACCCACAACGCCGGCGCCGCGATCTCCACACCCCGAGGGTACCTGAGGATGCTGGAAGCTCCGCCGGGTTCTCCGGAGGACCCCGCGCCCGGGACGTCCCTAGCCTGGGTGCATGACGCAGAGCCCCAAGATCACCATCATCGGCGCCGGTGGTTTCGTCTTCCCCTTCCGCCTGATCGGCGACATCCTCAGCTTCCCGGCCCTGCGGTCGGCCCGGCTGTGCCTCATGGACGTCCGCCCCGACAAGCTCGGTCCCGTCGCCGACGCGGCCCGCAAGCTCGTCGCCCACCACGGCTTCGACGCGCAGGTCGAGGAGACGACCGACCGCCGCGCCGCCCTCGACGGCGCGGACTTCGTCATCATCACCTTCCAGGTCGGTGGCGTGGAGGCGTACCGGGACGACGTCCTCATCCCGCGGAAGTACGGCATCGACCAGACCGTCGGCGACACCGTCGGCCCCGGCGGGGTGTTCCGGTTCCTGCGCTCGGTCCCCGCGTACGAGGCGATCGCCGCCGACGCGCACGAGGTGTGCCCGGACGCGGTGTTCATCAACTACGCCAACCCGATGGCCATGGCCACCGCGTTCCTCAACGCCAGGGGCCTGAAGACCGTGGGCCTGTGCCACAGCGTCCAGGGCACCACCCGCATGCTGGCCCGCACCCTCGGCGTGCCCTACGAGGAGGTCAACTACCTCTCCGCCGGCATCAACCACCAGGCGTGGATCCTGCGGTTCCGCCGCGGCACCGAGGACCTGTACCCGCGGCTGCGCGAGGTCATGAACGAGCGCCACCAGGTCGGCCGCGCCGCCGCCGAGCTCGCCGGCGACGACGGCGACCACAGCGAGGCCGCGCAGGCCGCCAGCACCTACGAGGGCGGCAACGAGCAGGTCCGCACCACCATCATGAACGCGTTCGGCTACTTCGAGACCGAGTCCAGCCACCACGCCTCGGAGTACCTGCCGTACTTCCGCAAGAACCCCGAGATGGTCCGGCAGTACATCCCCGAGCGCTGGGACTACTACGAGATCTGCGCCGCCCACGACGACCAGGGCGACATCGACACCCAGCTCGACAAGCTCAAGGCCGAGCTGAAGCCGTCCGTGGAGTACGGCGCCTCCATCGTCAACTCCGTCGTCACCGGCGTCCCCAGCGTCGTCTACGGCAACGTCCCCAACGTGGGCGTCATCTCCAACCTGCCGTCCGACGCGTGCGTCGAGGTGCCCTGCCTGGTGGACGAGAACGGCGTCCAGCCCACCGCGATCGGGGAGCTGCCGCTGCAGCTGGCCGCCCTCAACCGCACCAACGTCAACGTGCAGACGCTGGCCGTCCGCGCCGCCCTCACCGGCGACCGCGAGAACGTCCACCACGCCGTCGCGCTGGACCCCCTGACCGCGGCCCTGCTCACGCTGGAGCAGGCCCGGGCCATGACCGACGAGCTGCTGGCCGCGCACGCCGAGCGGCTGCCGGAGAACCTGCGCGCATGAACCGTCCGCCGATGGGCTGGAACTCCTGGGACTGCTACGGCACGAGCGTGACCGAGCAGGAGGTGCTCGCCAACGCCCGGTTCATGGCCGAGCACCTCCTGGAGTTCGGCTGGGACACCGTCGTCGTCGACATCGACTGGTCCGACCCCACCGCCCGCGCGCACGGCTACAACGCCGACGCGCCGCTGTGCCTGGACGAGCGGGGCAGGCTCGTCCCCGACCCGGGGCGCTTCCCCAGCTCGGCCGGGGGAGCGGGGTTCGGGCCGCTGGCCGAGCAGGTCCACGCCCTCGGCCTGAAGTTCGGGATCCACGTCATGCGCGGGATCCCGCGCCGGGCCGTCACCGACGACACCCCGTTCGTCGATCGCGGCAACGTCTGCGAGTGGAACCCCGACATGCTCGGCCTCGACCACACCCACCCGGGGGCGCAGGCGTACTACGACTCCACGCTGGAGCTCTACGCCAGCTGGGGCGTCGACTTCCTCAAGGCCGACGACATGCTCTGGCCCTACCAGGCCGCCGACGTCGAGGCGTACGCCGAGGCGATCCGGCGCTGCGGCCGGGACATCGCGCTGAGCCTGTCCCCGGGCCGGGACCTGTCGCTGTCCCGGCTCGACCACCTGCGCGAGCACGCCACGATGTGGCGGATCTGCGACGACCTGTGGGACCGGTGGGAGGACGTCGAGGCCAACTTCGCCCGGTTCGCCCGCTGGGCCCCGCACGCCGGGCCGGCCGGCTGGCCCGACGGCGACATGCTGCCGCTGGGACGCATCGGGATCCGCGCCGAGCGCGGTGAACCCCGGCACGACCGGCTCACCCCGGCCGAGCGGGTCACCCTCATGACGCTGTGGGTGATCGCCCGCTCGCCGCTCATGATCGGCGGCGACCTGCCGAGCTCGGACCCGGCGACGGTCGCGCTGTTCACCAACGCCGACGTGCTCGCCGTGCTCGACTCGACCGGCAACCGGGAGGTGTTCCGCGAGGGACCGCTCGTCCTGTGGACCTCGCGGGCGGGGGAGACGGGCTACGTCGCGGCCTTCAACCTCGGGGACGAACCGCTGGCGGTCGCCCTCGACAGCCGGAACGTCGACCTTCCCGCGACGTTGGGCACGGTCGAGGAGCTGTGGACGGGGGAGCGGGTCGAGACGCTGCCCGTGACGGTGCAGGAGGACGCCACCCGCGGTGTCGCCCCCGGCAGCACCGCGGTCCCGGTGGTCCTGGAACCCCACGGCGCGGTGCTGCTCCGCCACACCCCCTGACCGCGAGGGTCGGATCGTCGGCCCCACGCTCCCGATGATCGGAAGCGGAGGGCCGACGATCCGAACCCCGCAGGCACCTCAGGTGTAGAGCGTGAACTCCGGGTGGGCCCCGGTCAGGAAGTGGTTCCCGACCTCCCGGGCCTTGTACTGCACCGGGTCGTGCAGCGTGTGGGTCCGCACGTTGCGCCAGAACCGGTCGAAGCCGTACTTGTTCGCCGACGCGCGGGCGCCGGTCACCTCGTAGATCGCCGAGGTCGCCTCGACCGCCAGGTCGGAGGAGACGACCTTCAGCGCCGCGATCTCCTCGGCGACCTCGCCGCGCTCGGCCCACGTCAGGTCCGCGCCGCGCTCGTGCGCCTGCGACAGGGACTCGCCCACGCTGCGGCCCAGCGCCTCCGCCGCCCGCAGCCGCGCCACCAGGCGCCCGTAGGTCGCCAGGACGTACGGGTCCTCCACGGCCTTCTCCACGTCCGACAGCAGCCACGGCCGCGACGTCGTGCGCGTGTACTCCGAGGCCGCCTCCAGCGCGCCGCGCGTCACCCCGAGGTAGAAGTGCCCGAACGCCGCCTGGATCGCGGGCGTGACGAGCGAGCCGAAGGCCCCGCTCGTCGAGGCCGACCCCAGGATGGCGTCCGGGGCGATGCGCACGTCGTCGTAGCGGACCGACCCCGACGCCGACAGCCGCTGGCCCAGGTTGTCCCAGTCGCCGTTCTTCACGAACCCGGGCGTCTCGCGCGGCACCAGGACCAGCAGGTCCCGCCCGTCGTCGGTGACCCCGCCGACCAGGGTGACGTCCCCGACGCTGGCGCCGGTCGAGAAGTTCTTCGTGCCGCTCAGGACCCAGCCGTCCCCGTCCCGCGTCAGCCGCAGGTCCGGGTCGACCGGGTTCACCGAGTCGCCCCACAGCCACTGCTGCTCGGCCGAGGGCACGCCCCAGCGGGCGCGGCCGGCGTCGTCGGCCACCCACACGAGGTTGTGGGCGTTGACGTAGTGGTAGGCGATGAGCTGCGCGATCGACCCGTCGGTGCGGGCGATCTCGCGCACGACCTCCAGCGCCACCGACCACGGCAGCCCCGCGCCGCCGACCGACGCCGGGTGCAGGACGGCCGGGAGCCCGGCCTTGCGCAGCAGCTCGGCCTCGGTGAAGGGCTCGGCGTTGGCGCGGTCGCGGTCCAGCGCGTCGAGGGCGAGGTGGTTCGCGACGTCGCGGGCGGCGTCGAGGACCTGGTCACGGGTGGTCATGGTTCTCCTCACACCCACCCGTTCGCGGGCGGGAAGACGTCGAGCAGGGCGTGCCGTCCCAGGTGCTGCAGCTTGGAGCGGCGGGGGTCGTGCAGCGTGTGGGTCCGGGCGTTGCGCCAGTGCCGGTCCAGGTTCAGCGGCCTGGCCGCCGCGCGGGTCCCCACCAGGGCGAACACGTCCGAGGACACCGACACGGCCGCGGTGTCGGCCGCGGCGCGGGCGGCGGCCACGGCCAGCGACGCCTCGCCGGCCGACTCCTCGGTGAGGTCGGCGCGGGCGGCGTCGATCGCTGCGCCCGCCTCGCGCAGCAGGGCGTGCGCGGCGCGGGTGCGCAGCACCAGGTCCCCGAACTCCTGGATCACCAGCGGGTCCTGCGCGGCGCTGGGCGCGCCGAACTCCGGCCACGGCCGGGCGACGGTCCGCACGAGCTCGGCGCCGTCGCGCAGCGCGGCCCGGGCGATCCCGACGTCGATGGCGGCGTGCAGGAAGTTGCCGAACGCGCCGAACGTCTCGGCCTGCTCGAACACCCGCCACACCGGCAGCACGCGCTCGGCCTCGACGAGCACGTCCTCGAACCGGACGGTCCCGGACCCGGTGGTCCGCTGCCCCATGCCGATCCAGTCGTCCTCGACGGTGACGCCCGGGTGCGAGGCCTCGATCCACGCGGCCACGTTGCGGCCGGCGGGGTCCTCGCTGCGGTCGGTGGCGTAGATCGGGATCCACGGCGCGAACGGCGTCCCGGTCCCGTAGTGCTTCACCCCGTCCACGAGGTAGCGGCCGTCGGGCTGCCGCTCGAAGCGGATGTCGTACTCCCAGGCCGTCTTCGAGCCGCGCTCGGACAGCGCGTTGGCGAAGTGCCGGCCCGCCAGGACCTCCCCGTAGAAGAACCGCTGCTGCTCCGGGGTCCCCACGTGGTGGACGACGTCGACGAAGAAGTAGTGGTTCTGCGGGATCTGCCCGACGCTGGAGTCGCCCGCGGCGAGCTCGACGAACACGTCCCCGAGGTCGCGGGCGCCCAGCCCGGCGCCGCCGAAGGCGCGCGGGACCGTCAGCCCCAGCAACCCCGACTGCGCCAGCGCGGCGACCTCGGCGTGCGGCAGGCGACGCTCGGCGTCCCGCTCGGCGTCGCCCTTGGCCAGCTCCGCGCCGAACTGCCGCGCGACGGCCAGCGCCTCGGCGGCGTCGGCGATGACGTGCGCGGTCACCGCGAGACCCGCCGGTAGCGCGCGGCCGGGTGGTCGTCGCGGACGTGGACCTGACCCTTGCCGTAGATCGTCTCGCGCAGGGTCTCGCCCTCGTACTCCGTCGGGTACACCCCGCGGCGCTGCAGCTCGGGGACGATGAACTCGACGACGTCCTCGAACGTGCCCGGCGTGATGGCGTACGCGCAGTTGAAGCCGTCGACGTCACCGACCTCCATCCACCGCTGCAGCTCGTCCACGACGGTGGCGGGCGAACCCACGACCACCGCGCCCATCCCGCCGATGCCGACCCAGTTCGCGATGTCGCGCGGGGTCCACCGCCGGTCCGGGTCGGCCGAGGAGAACGCGTCCACGGCGCTGCGGATCGCCTGCGTCTCGGAGTGCTCCAGCGGCTCGTCCGGCGGGTACGTCGACAGGTCCAGACCGCTCCAGCCCGCGTACAGGGCCAGGGCTCCGTCGTAGCTGACGTGCTGGGCGTAGTCCCGGTACTTCGCCTGCGCCTCCTCGTCGGTGGCGCCGGTGACGATGGTGACCAGGGTGAACACCTTGATGCTGCGCGGGTCGCGGCCGGCCGCGGCCGTCTGCGCGCGCAGCCGGTCCACCCACGGGCGCATGACCTCCGGCCGGGTGGCGGTGTTGAAGACCGCCTCGCCGTGCTTGGCGGCGAAGGCGATCCCGCGCGGGGAGGCGCCGGCCTGGAAGATGACCGGGGTGCGCTGCGGGGACGGCGCGGTCAGCCCGATGCCGGGGACGTCGAAGAAGCGGCCGTGGTGCTCGATCGGGTGCACCTTGGCGGGATCGGTGAACACCCCCGCCTCGGCGTCGCGGACGACGGCGTCGTCCTCCCAGGAGCCCTCCCACAGCTTGTAGACGACCTCCATGAACTCCTCGCCGAGCTCGTAGCGGTCGTCGTGCGAGATCTGCGTCGACAGCCCCAGGTTCTTCGCCGCCGACTCCAGGTAGGAGGTGACGACGTTCCAGCCGACCCGGCCGTTCGTGTAGTGGTCCAGCGTCGCCATCTTGCGGGCGAAGGAGTACGGCTGCTCGTAGGTCAGCGAGACGGTGACGCCGAACCCGAGGTGCTCGGTGACCGCGCCCATCGCCGAGACCGCCAGCAGCGGGTCCCCGACCGGCACCTGCGTCGACTCGCGCAGCGCCGTCTCCGGGCCGCCCTTGTAGACGTCGTAGATCCCCAGGACGTCGGCGATGAACAGCGAGTCGAACTTGCCGCGCTCGAGCAGCTTCGCGAGCTCGGTCCAGTACCGGATGTCGTCGAACCGGTGCGACTGGTCGTCCGGGTGCCGCCACAGACCGGGGGACTGGTGCCCCACGCAGGTCATGTCGAACGCGTTGAGGTGCACTCTGCGGGCCTCGGTCACGGGGTTCCCTCCAACTTCCTGGACATCACTTGACGGCCCCGGCGGACAGACCGCCGACGAGCCACTTCTGGGCCACCACCGCGAGCACGTACATCGGGACGATCCCGACGAGCGAGGCGGCGGCCTGCTGGCCGAACTGCACGGTGCGGTCGCCCTGGAACAGCGACAGGCCGACCGGCAGGGTCTGGCTGGACGTGCTCTGCGAGAACGACACCGCGAACAGGAACTCGTTGTACGACAGGAACAGGCAGATCAGCAGCGCCGCGACCAGTCCCGGGGCCAGCAGCGGCAGCACGATCCGCCGCAGCCCGCCGGTCGTCGACAACCCGTCGACCCAGCCGGCCTCCTCGATCTCGATCGGGATGCGGCGCACGAAACCGTCCAGCAGCCACACCGCGACCGGGACGTTGGCGAGCCCGTTGACCAGGACCAGGCCGAGCGCGGAGTTCGTCAGGTCCGCCTGCTTCAGCAGGTAGTACAGCGGCAGCACCGCGACGATCGGCGGTGCGCAGTAGCTGGCCAGCAGCACCGTCTGCAGCCGTTCCCCGCGCACCCCCGCGCGGGCCGTCACGTACGCGGCGGGCACCGCGATGAGCGAGGTCAGGACCGTCGCGCCGATCGCGACGACCCACGAGTTCGCCAGCATCGTCGACAGCGGCACCGTAGCGAACGCCTTCGAGAAGTTCGACCACACGAACACGCTCGGCAGCCAGCCGCCGTTGGCGATGTCGTCGACGCTGCGCAGCGACAGGGAGACGAGGAACAGCAGCGGCAGCAGCGCGACGAACGCGACGGCGGCCAGGACCACGCGCACCCCGGCGCGGTGCAGCGCCCCCGCGCTCACTGGTCGGCCTTCACGGCGCGCGCCCGCAGCAGCGTGACGACCGTGGTCAGGACCCCCACGACGAGGCCGAACACCAGGGTCTCGGCCGCCGCCGTGCCGATCTCGTAGCTGCCGCGCATGCCCGTCCGGAAGATCTCGAAGCTGCTGACGATGGTGGACACCCCCGGCCCGCCCTGGGTCACGACCGTCACCAGGTCGAACACCTTCAACCCGATGACGAGTTCGAGCAGCAGCACCGAGAACACGTTCGGGGCGATCACCGGCCACACCACGTTCGTGAACCCGCGCAGCGCGCCGGCCCCGTCCAGGGCCGCGGCCTCGCGCAGCTCCTCCGGGACGCCCAGCAGGGCGGCGAACACCAGCAGGGTCACCAGCGGCGTCCACTGCCACACGTGCATGACGACCAGCGCGGAGAACGCCCCCGCGCTGTCGCCCAGCGGGTTGGCCCCCGGGAACCCGAGGGCGGAGAACAACCCGCCGAACGCCCCGCCGACCGGGGCGAGCATGAGCTTCCACGCCACCCCGACCATCACCGGCGGGGTGACCAGCGGGAGCAGCAGGATCGTCCCCACGACGCCGAAGCGCGTCCCGCGGGCGTGCAGCAGCAGCGCCAGGACCACCCCCAGGGCCGTCGCCGCCAGGGCCGCGACCACGGCGAACACGACCGAGCGGACCAGGGACCCGGCGAAGGCCAGGGACTCCCACGCCGCCACGAGGTTGTCGGTGCCGGTGAACCGCTGCAGCGGCCGGGCCAGGGAGGACTTGGTGACCGCCAGCGCCACGACGAACACCGTGGGGTAGACGAGCATGAGCGCCAGCCCGGCCAGGCTCGGTGCCGCCAGCCACGTCGAGACGTGCCCGGGCCGGTGCCGCCCCGGGACCGTCCGCCGTCCGGCCCCCCGGCCGCGCTGGCGCGGCAGGGTCCCCCGGTCGTCGAGGAGCTGGGTCATCCGAGGGCCTTCTGCCAGTTCTCCGCGGCCTTGTCGAGCGCGGCCTGCGGCTCGGTCTCGCCCTGGATCGCGAGCGCGAGCTGGTCCACGAGGTCCTGCAGCGCCTTGGGCGCCCCCTGCTCCTTGGGCCAGACCAGCGGCTCGCCGTCCAGGCCCTCGCGGATGACGTCGGTCGCCTTCCCCGCCGCCGCGGCGTACTCGGCGGAGTCCAGGACGCTCTTGCGGGCCGGGTCGATGCCCGACCCGCCGGTGGACGACAGCAGGAAGTTCTGCTCCTCGGCGGTGGCCCACTTCACGAAGGCGGCGGCCACGTCCTGCTGCTTGCCCGCCGTGGAGACCCCCAGGCCGAAGCCGGAGTCCAGCGCCGTGCGCGGGGTCGTGTTCTTCCCCCCGACCGGCAGCGTCACGACGCCCCACTTGTCGACGATCTTCGAGCTGGCCGGGTCCTGGGCCTTCAGGCCGAGGTCGGTCCAGGTGTCGAGCATGGCGCCCTGACCGGCGAGGAAGGCGGAGTTGGCCTGGTCGAACCCGGTCTGCAGCGGGGTCGGCAGCGCGTGCGGGGAGACGTCGATGAGGTGCTGCAGGGCCGCCAGCCCCTCCTCGCCGGCGAACGCGGGCTTGCCGTCGCCGTCCACGAGCGTGCCGCCGTACCCGGCGAGGCGGTTGATGAAGGAGCAGCCCAGGATCATCGGCACCTGCTGGGCCTCGACGATGGCGCCGTAGACGCTGCCGCCGGAGTCCTGGGTGATCTTGGCGGCGGCCGCGTCGTACTCGTCCCACGTCGTGGGCGGCTGCACGCCGTACTGCTCGAAGACCTCGGCGTTGTAGTAGAGGACGTGCGTGTCGCCGTCGAAGGGCAGGCCGTAGCGCTTGCCGTCGAGCAGCGTGTAGGGGTCGTAGATCGACGGCAGGAAGTCGTCGGTGGCGATGTCGGTGTTCGCGCCGATCCAGTCGGTCAGGTCCACCAGCGCGTCGGCCGCGACCAGCTCGCCGAGGCCGAAGTAGAAGTAGTCGAAGACGTCGAACTCGCCGTCGCCGCCCTGGACGTCCAGGATCTGCTTGCTCGTCAGCTGGTCGTAGGGGATCGCGGTGACCTCCAGCTTCCCGCCGAACTCCTGCTCGAACTTCTTGCCCAGCAGGTCGGTGAAGGCGAGCACGTGGGGCTGGTTGACCATGAGCTTGAGCGTCTTGCCCTTGAGGTCGACGGCCTCCTCGGCGGCCAGGCCCGCTCCGGCGGACCCCTCCCCGCAGGCCGCGAGGGAACCGGTGGCGGCGAGGGCGCCGACGCCGAGGGCGCCGGACAGGACACGACGGCGCGAGGCGAGCAGACGCTGCGTGCTCGAGGGCGTGGGGGTGCTGCGGGGCGCGGACATGGGTGTGCTCCGTGGGGTGGGCGGACGTTCGTCGTCCGTCGGGGGGTGCGCGCGGGAGGCGGCGCGCTCGCCTGAGGACTCGGGGGAGGTGGCGCGGGTCGGTCAGACCGCGCGCGACGTCCCCCGGCGCATCGACCCGCCGCGCAGACAGGCCATCGAGGCCGTGCGCGCGAGGTCGACGTGGTAGCGCCGGGTGAGCTGGGTACAGCTGTCCACTGCGAGTCCTCCATCGCCCCTGGCGGGAGCACCTGCCGCTCGCGCGGTGGTTGCTGTGGCGTCAACGAGCCAGGTCTCTCGGCCACTCTGGATGGTGTTGATCCGAATGTAGCGGACACGGGGTCCCGCTGGCGATGGAACGCCCCGACGAGTGCGCAGGGTCACCTCGAGGGGGCTGTGCGACACTGGGCGAGGCCGAGCGTTCCCCACACCGGGCGCCCGGTCCGCCGTCGAGACCGCCGCCCAGCGCGCGGGTCCCGGGCAGCGCCGCGGTCTGGTGGAAGGACCTCGCAGGCGCCCCGGCCCGTTCACCGGACGACGACGACGGTGGCTCCGGGGGGAGCACGCGTCGCGCGACCTCTCCGGTGCACCGAGGACTTCCGTCGGGCGCGGGTCGACCCGCCCGGCGATTCCGACCAGGACGCCCGGGCGTCCGCGGGGTTGACCGGTGGAGCGGGCGCTGCGGGCGATGCGGAGCACCCCGTGACGACGACCCCCGAAGAGACCCCCGACAACGACGGCACGACGACCGGCGCGACGACGCGGCCGCGCCGCCGCCGCGCCGCCAGCCGGCCCGCCGGCCCGCCCGCGCACGTCGATCCGGGAGCCGTGGCACCGGCTCCCGCCGAGCCGGTCGCGCAGACCGTGGCGGTTCCGGCCGAACCCGAACCCGCGCCCGCCCCGGAGCCCGAACCCGCTCCGGAGGCGGTCGCTGCCGAGCCGGTCGTCGAGCCGGTCGCCGAGCCGGTCGCCGAGCCGGTCGCCGCGCCGCGTCGCCGCGCCCGCCGCGCGACCCGCACCGTGACCACCCCCGAGCCGGCCCCGGCCGTCGAGGAGGTGGCGGCCCCCACCCCCGAGCCGGCACCGGAGCCCGCGGTCGAGGCCGCGCCGGAGCCCGCGCCCGCCGCGGTCGAAGCCGTCGAGCCCGTCGCGCCGACCCGGCGTCGCCGCGCCCGCAAGGTCGCCGCGCCCGCCGCCGAGGTCGCCGAGCCGGTGACCGCACCCGAGGCCGAGGTGGCCGCCGAGGTGCAGGAGTCGAGCGGTCCGGTCACGGTGCCGGACGCGGCCGCGCAGGCCGCCGAGGACGCCCCCGTCGAGGAGGTCCCGGTCGAGGCGTCCGCCGAGCCCGCCTCCGAGCCCGCGCCGGCCGACGGCACCGACCTCATGGACGACCCGGTGCTGGTCCGCGCCGCCGGGCTGGCCCGCCGCGGCCGCCGCCGCGCCCCGGCGGCCGAGCCCGCCGAGGACTCCTTCTCCGACGCCGCCGCCCGCGCGACGGCGTTGTTCTTCCAGGCGCCCGCCGCCGAGACGCCCACCCGTCGCCGCCGCGCCTCGGCCCCGGCCGGCCCGCCGCCCGCGCAGACCGGGTTCGAGGAGGAGCGCGAGGACGAGCGCGAGGAGCTCGGCCCGGAGGGCCTGGACGACACCGACCTGACCGACCTCGAGGCGGACGACCAGGACGACCGGGGCGAGGACGACACCGCCGAGGACGAGGCCCGGGACGAGGACGGCGCCACCCCGCGCCGCCGTCGCCGCCGCGGGGGCCGGGGCCGGCGCAGCCGGGGCCGCGACGCCGACGACTCCGACGACGCCGACGACTCCGACGAGGCCCAGGACGACTCCGCCGAGGATGCCGGGCAGCGCGACGACTCCGACGACGAGGGGGCCGACGACGCGGGCGAGGAGCCCGACGACGCCGAGGAGTCCTCCGGCTCCTCGCGCCGCCGTCGTCGCCGTCGTCGCCGCGGCGGGTCCGGGGACGTGGAGGAGACCTCCTCCGACGACCCGCCGAACACCGTCACCCGGGTCCGCGAACCGCGCCGTCCCCGGGGGACCGGCGAGGACGAGATCACCGCGCTGCGCGGCTCCACGCGCCTGGAGGCCAAGAAGCAGCGCCGCCGGGAGGGCCGGGAGGCCGGCCGCAAGCGGGCCATCCTCACCGAGGCCGAGTTCCTGGCCCGGCGCGAGTCGGTCGAGCGCGTCATGGTCGTGCGCCAGCGGGCCGACACCACGCAGATCGGCGTCCTGGAGGACGGGATCCTCGTCGAGCACTACGGCGCCAAGCAGACCCAGACGACGATGGTCGGCAACGTCTACCTCGGCCGCGTGCAGAACGTGCTGCCCAGCATGGAGGCCGCGTTCGTCGACGTGGGCAAGGGGCGCAACGCCGTCCTGTACGCCGGGGAGGTCAACTGGGACGCCGCCGGGCTCGAGGGGCAGCCGCGGCGCATCGAGGCCGCGCTGAAGTCCGGCGACCCGGTGCTCGTGCAGGTCACCAAGGACCCGGTGGGTCACAAGGGCGCCCGGCTGACCAGCCAGGTCTCGCTGCCGGGCCGCTACCTCGTGTACGTCCCGCGCGGGTCGATGACGGGGATCTCCCGCAAGCTGCCCGACACCGAGCGCGCGCGGCTGAAGAAGGTCCTCAAGGAGGTCGTGCCCGCGGGCGCGGGCGTCATCGTCCGCACGGCCGCCGAGGGCGTCTCCGAGGAGGAGCTGCGCGCGGACGTCCAGCGGCTGCAGGCGACCTGGGAGTCCATCCAGGCCAAGTCCCAGAGCAAGAACGCCCCCCTGCTGCTGCACGGGGAGCCGGACCTCACCGTCCGCGTCGTGCGCGACGTCTTCAACGAGGACTTCACCAAGGTCGTCGTGTCCGGCGACCAGGCCTGGGACGCCGTCCACGGGTACGTCTCCGACGTCGCCCCCGACCTCGCCGACCGGCTGGAGCGCTGGGAGGACGCCGAGCACGGCGGCCGGGACGTTTTCGAGAGCCACCGCATCGACGAGCAGCTCGCCAAGGCCCTGGGCCGGAAGGTGTGGCTGCCCTCGGGCGGGTCGCTGGTCATCGACCCCACCGAGGCGATGCACGTCATCGACGTGAACACCGGCAAGTTCACCGGCGCCGGGGGCACGCTCGAGGAGACGGTCACCCGCAACAACCTGGAGGCCGCCGAGGAGATCGTGCGGCAGCTGCGGCTGCGGGACATCGGCGGGATCATCGTGATCGACTTCATCGACATGGTCCTGGAGTCCAACCGCGACCTGGTGCTGCGCCGCCTCGTGGAGTGCCTGGGCCGGGACCGGACCAAGCACCAGGTCGCCGAGGTCACCTCCCTCGGCCTGGTGCAGATGACCCGCAAGCGCACGGGGCAGGGCCTGGCGGCCGTGCTCGAGGAGCTCGACGCGGCGGCGGACGCCAACCCGGCGCCGCAGCCGTCCCCGGGCCAGCAGAACGGCTCGGGCGGCGGCTCGGGCAACGGGTCCGGCAACGGCTCCGGCAACGGGTCCGGCGGCGGCTCGGGCAACGGCTCGGCCAACGGTTCGGGGAAGTCCCGCAGCCGCCGTGGCCGCGGTCGCGACCGGGCGGTGGCCGAGGAGGCCCCGTCCGCGCCGGAGAACGGCGCGGAGCCCGCCCACGAGCCGTCCGAGCCCGGGAAGGACGCCGCGGTGCTGGCGGCCATCGCGGCGGTCGCGGCGGCCGGCCGGCGCGAGCGCGAGGCCGCGGAGCGGGAGACCGGTGCGGCCGCCCCCTCCGGGGTGGAGGGGTGAGCGCGTCGTTTTGACCCCGGGGGTTCTCCTTCCGTACGCTTACCCCTTGGTGCGCCGTCGTGCGCGAGCCTCCAGCTGCATCCGCAGCTCGGTGGCGTTCCAGTTGTTGACGAGAGAAACGGGTTCGTTGTGGTCTACGCCATCGTCCGCGCCGGCGGCCGGCAGGAGAAGGTCGCGGTCGGCGACGTGCTGACCATCGACCGGGTCCCCGTGGCCAGCGGGGAGACGCTGCAGCTGCAGCCCCTCCTCCTCGTCGACGGTGAGACCGTCACCCACGACGCTTCGGCGCTCGCGGGTGTGAAGGTCGTCGCCGAGGTGGTCGAGGAGGCCCGCGGCCCCAAGATCACCATCCTCAAGTACAAGAACAAGACCGGGTACCGCAAGCGTCAGGGTCACCGCGCGAAGCTCACCCGCGTCAAGATCACCAGCATCGGGGCGTGACGTCAGATGGCACACAAGAAGGGCGCGAGCTCCTCGCGCAACGGTCGTGACTCCGCCGCTCAGCGCCTCGGTGTGAAGCGCTTCGGCGGTCAGGTCGTCAGCGCGGGCGAGATCCTCGTCCGTCAGCGCGGCACCCACTTCCACCCCGGTGCGGGTGTGGGCCGCGGCGGCGACGACACGCTGTTCGCGCTGATCCCGGGCGCCGTCGAGTTCGGCACCCGTCGTGGTCGCAAGGTCGTCAACATCGTCGCAGGCGAGTGACGACGCACCAGTCGTGAACACGAGGGGGGGGGGGGGGGGGGGTGGGGGGGGGCCGCGGCCCCCCCCCCCCCCCCCCCCCCCCCCCCCGCCCCGCCCCCCGCCCGCCGCCCCGCCCCCCCCCCCCCCCCCCCCCCCCCCCCCCCCCCCCCCCCCACCAACCCTCCGAACCCGGGCGGCCCAGGGAGGCTCACACGGCGACGGGCGCGCTGGGCACCAGCGGGTGGAAGCACTCGGCGACGTGCTCCCCACCGCGCGCGTCGCGCACCAGCGGGGGCGCGGCGACCGAGCACTCGTCGGTCGCCTTCCAGCACCGCGTCCGGAACCGGCACCCCGACGGCGGGTCCAGCGGGGAGGGGATCTCCCCGGACAGCACGATCCGTTCCCGGCGGTGCCCGGGGTCCAGCGTCGGCGCGGCCGACAGCAGCGCCGCGGCGTAGGGGTGCTGGTGGTGGTCGTACACGTCGTCGGTGCCGCCGGACTCCACGACGCGCCCGAGGTACATGACGACGACGCGGTCGGCGACGTGCCGCACCACGGACAGGTCGTGGGAGATGAACACGTAGCTCACCCCGAGCTCGGCCTGCAGGTCGGCCAGCAGGTTCAGCACCTGGGCCTGCACGGACAGGTCGAGGGCGGACACCGGCTCGTCGCAGACGATGACGTCGGGCCTGAGCGCCAGCGCGCGGGCGATCCCGAGGCGCTGGCGCTGGCCGCCGGAGAACTCCGACGGGAACTTCCCGGCGTCGCTGGGCCGCAGCCCGACCAGGTGCAGGAGCTCGCGCACCCGGGCCGCGCGGTCGCGGGAGGTCCGGTACACGTCGCGGTGCGTCAGCCACGGCTCGGCGACGATGTCGGCCGCGCTCATCCGCGCGTTCAGCGAGGCGAACGGGTCCTGGAACACCATCTGCACGCGGCGGCGGAACCTCAGCAGGTCCTTGCCCCGCAGCGTCCACGGGTCGACCCCGTCGAACCGGACGGTCCCGGCGTCGGGGCGCTCCAGCATGAGCAGGGTCCGCGCGAGCGTCGACTTGCCGCAGCCGGACTCCCCCACCAGGCCCAGGGTCTCGCCCCGGCCGAGGTCGAGGTCGATGCCGTCCAGGGCGCGCAGGCCCTGCGTCCGGCCGTGCGAGGTCACCGCGAAGGTCTTGGTCAGTCCCCGCACCCGCAGCAGCGGCTCGTTCACGACAGCCCCCCGAAACCCAGTTCCTCCGCGGCGTGGCAGGCGACCCGGCGGCCGGCGGCGTCGGAGCGCTCGGCCGGGCGCTGGGCCCGGCACACGTCCCGCACGAGCGGGCAGCGGTCCTGGTAGACGCACGACGACGGGATGGCCCGCAGTTCCGGCGGTGAGCCGCCGATGGAGGCCAGCGGGACCCCCTTGGGGACCCGGGCCGGCACCGAGTCCAGCAGCCCCCGCGTGTAGGGGTGGTGGGGGCGGGCGAACACCTCGGCGACCGGCCCGGCCTCGACGACGGTCCCGGCGTACATGACGACGACGTCGTCGGCCTCCTCGGCGACCAGCGCGAGGTCGTGGGTGATGAGGACGACGGCCATGTCCCGCTCGGTCCGCAGTTCCCGCAGCAGCTGCATGATCTGCGCCTGGACGGTGACGTCGAGGGCGGTGGTGGGTTCGTCGGCCAGCAGCACCGCCGGGTTCAGCGCGACGGCCATCGCGATGAGCAGCCGCTGGCGCATGCCCCCGGAGAACTGGTGCGGGTAGGCGTCGACCCGCGTCTCGGGGCTGGGGATCCCCACCCGCCCCATGAGGCGGACGGCCTCGGCGCGGGCGGCCTTCCTCGACATCCCGGAGTGGATCCGGAACGGTTCGGCCAGCTGGGTGCCCACCGTGTACACGGGGTTCAGGGCGGTCAGCGCGTCCTGGAACACGATGGCCAGCCCCGGGCCGGCGAGCTTGCGCCGGGCCGAGCGCCCGGCGGTCACCAGGTCGGTCCCCCCGAGCCGCACGGACCCGCCGGCCACCGAGGCGACCGGTTCCAGCAGCCCGACGAGGGCCTGGGCGGTGAGGGACTTCCCGCACCCCGATTCCCCGAGCAGGGCCAGGGTGCGGCCCGAGCGGGCGCCGAAGCTGACGCCGTCGACGGCGCGGACCGTCCCGGCGGGGGTGCGGATGTCGACGGTCAGCCCGTCGACGTCCAGCGCGGGTGCGTGCGTCACGACGGTCACGAGTCCTCCTGGCGGCGGGCGGCGAGCTGGTCGGCGCGCCGCAGGCGGCGGCGCTGGGCGCGGGGCAGCGTGAGCCGCCACCGCTGGGCGGGGTCGGTCGCCAGCCGCGCCCAGGCGGCCAGGACCGTCGCGGACACGGTGGTGACGACGATGCACAGCCCCGGGAAGAACGACAGCCACCAGGCCGTCGCCAGGTAGGTGCGTCCCTGGGCGACCATCAGGCCCCAGCTGACGTCCGGGGGCTGGATCCCGATGCCCAGGAAGCTGAGGGAGGACTCGCTGAGCATCACGAAGCAGAACTCCAGCGTCGCGACGGTCAGCAGGGTGGGCAGGACGATCGGGAAGACGTGCCGGCGGATGATCTGCCGGCTGGGGGTCCCGAAGGTGCGGGCGGCGTCGACGAACAACCGGGTCGACAGTTCCGCCGACTCCGCCCGGGCGGTCCGCAGGTAGATGGGGATGCGGGTGACCGCCAGGACGGCGACGATGTTCGCCGCGCTGGGGTTGAACACGAACAGCACGACGACGGCCATCAGGAGCGAGGGGAAGCTCATGATGACGTCGGCGACGCGCATGGCGACGGTCTCCCGGCGGCCGCGGTGGTACCCGGCCCACATCCCGATGACGGTCCCGACCACCAGGGCGATGAGGACGGCGGGGACGGCGACGGAGAACGTGGTGCGGGCGGCCAGCACGAGGCGCACCAGGACGCTGCGGCCCAACGGGTCCGTCCCGAGCCACCCGGCGACTCCGTGGTCCGGCGACGGGGGCCGGCGGGCCTCGCGCAGGTCGAGGTCGCCGGCGTCGTCGGGCAGCAGCTAGGGCCCGACCACGGCGGTCAGGGTGATCAGCGCCAGCACGACCGCCGCGCCGGCCGCGACCCGGTCGCGCAGCAGCATCCGCCACAGCGAGGCCGACTCCGCCCTCGGCCGCTCGGGGGCGACGAGGGGTTTCTCCTCCAGAGCGCTCACGTCACACCGCGACCTTCTCGCGCACGCGCGCGTCCAGCAGCGCGTACCCGATGTCGATGAGGATGTTCAGGACGAAGATCGTGACGGCCGTCAGCAGGACCGCGGCCTGCAGGACGGCGAAGTCGCGGCCGAGGATCGAGTCGATCATGAGTTTCCCGATGCCGGGCCACCCGAAGATCGTCTCGACGACCACCGCGCCGTTGACCAGGCCGACGGTGAGGTCGCCGGCGACGGTGAGGGCGGGCGCGGCGGCGTTGCGCAGCGCGTGGTGGGTGACGACCCTCAGGTCGTCGGCGCCCTTGCTGCGCGCCAGCCGGACGTAGGGCGCGGACAGCGCCGAGACCATGGCGCCGCGCACCACCTGCGTCAGCACCCCGACGGGGCGGATGACGAGGGTGAGGATCGGCAGGACCCAGCTCGCGGCGCCGGCGTCGACGCCGGAGGTGGGCAGCCAGCCGAGGACGACGGCGAACACCAGCACCCCGGTGATGGCGAACCAGAAGTCCGGCACGCTGGCGGCGGTCATGGACAGGAACGAGGAGATCCGGTCGGCGACCGAGTTGGGGCGGAACGCGGCCCAGCTGCCGATGACGACGGCGGCCAGCACGGCCAGCAGCATCGTCGTCGCGGCCAGCTGCAGGGTGGCCGGGAACGCCCGCAGCGCCATGGTGGCCGCGGCCTCCCCGGTGCGCAGCGACGTCCCGAAGTCCAGGTGCAGGACACCGGCGAGGTAGTCGAGCAACTGGCGCCACCAGGGGTCGTCGAAGCCGTTGGCGGCGGCGAACTCGGCGCGCTGCTCGGCGGTGGCCGACTCCGGCAGGTACAGGGCGGCGGGGTCGCCGGTGAGCCGGGCCAGCAGGAACACCCCGAGCAGGACGACGAACAGCGGGACCAGGCTCGTCAGCGCGCGGCGCGCGGCGAAACGCAGCACCTCGCCCTCACCTCCCCGCGGGTTTCATGGCGGCGATGTGCATCTCGTCCCCCGTCGCGGAGTTCGGTTCGTAGTCGACGCGCGGGGACCGGGCGATGGCGCCGGTCATGTGCGCGATGTAGGCGTACTGGTTCACGGTGCCCGGTTCCTCGGCGAAGACGCCGGCGAGCGCGTCCTGGCGCTGCGGCCCGGACAGGGCCTCGGCGGCGCGGATCCGCTCGTCGAGGGCGGGGTCGCCGCCGGAGCTCTGCTGCCCGGTGCTGAGCAGGTACTGGTCGATGCTGAAGGCGGCGTCGCCGGCCTGGTTGCCGTGCTGGATGACGAGCAGGTACGGGCCGGGGTCGGGCGGGAAGGGCCGTTGCTGCAGCTGCACGGACTGGACGGTGTCGACCATGCGGATGGACACGTCCAGGCCGAGGTCGGACAGTTCCTGCTGCACGACCTGGATCGCCTCGTCGATCATCGGGAACTGCCCGGTGCGCCCGACGAGCCGGATCGGCACGTCGAGGTCGACGCCGTCGGCGCGGGCCTGCGCGAGCAGTTCCGCGGCCTGCTCCGGGTCGTAGGGGGCCGGTTCCAGGTCGGGGTCGAAGCCGACGATGCCCTCGGGGACGAGCTGGGCGGCCGGTTCCGCGCCGTTGCCGAAGAGGACCTCGGCCAGGCCGGTGCGGTCGACGGCGAGGTCGATGGCCCGCCGCACGCGCGGGTCGTCCAGCGGGGGTTCGGCGAGCTGCATGCGGATCGCGGTGGTCTCGTTGTTGCGGTAGTCGACCTCGGTGGCGCCGGCGCCGTCCTCGGGGCCGATGGAGGTGGCGATCTCGGCCTCGCCGCCGACGACCATGGCGGCGCGGACGCTGCCCTCGGTGCGCCACTCGTACTCGGCCTCGCGGTAGGCGGGGGCGGTGCCCCAGTAGGTGTCGTTGCGGGTCAGGACGAGCCGCTGCCCGGCGTCCCAGCGCTCGACGCGGTAGGGGCCGGTCCCGACGGGTTCGCGGACCTTCGCCGAGGTGTCGGTGCTGGTGGGGACCATCTCGATGAACGACAGGCGCAGCGGCAGGATCGGGTCGGGTGCGGGGGTGGTGACGACGAGGGTCAGCGGGTCCACGACCCGGGTGCCGAGGTCGACGTCGCCGAAGACGTAGCCCTCGACGTCGCAGCTGACGTCGGAGTCGAGGGTGCGCTGGATGGAGAACGCGGCGGCCTGCGCGTCGAAGGGGGTGCCGTCGCTGAAGGTGACGCCGGGGCGCAGGTGGAACGTCCAGGACGTGGGTCCGTCCTGCTCCCAGGCGGTGGCCAGCAGCGGCAGCAGGTCGCCGGTGGCGGGGTCGCGCTCGGCGAGGGGTTCGGTGACGTTGGAGCGGACGACGACGCCCGTGGAGGTCAGCGAGGCGTCGCAGGGTTCGAGCGTGGGCGGTTCCTGGGGCAGCACGATCCGGACGGTGTCCGGCGAGGCCGGCGATCCGCCGCCGGAGTTCGCCACCGAACAGGCGCCGAGCAGCAGCACGGCTGCGCCGGCGGCGAGCGGCCGGAGGGAGTGGTGCGTCATTGCGGCTCCTCCACCGATGGACTTCAATGTCTACGGATGTGGATGGGGTCTGGCGACTGGGACGAATCTAGGGTTCACCCCCAGCAGCGTCAAGCACGACACCGTTGTCCACTCATGCAGACAGTGTTCCCACTCGTGAGCAGAACTGTTACGGTCGGGACGTCTCCGCGAGGCACCGACGCCTCCACCCCGCTCCCCACGACACACCTCGACACACCCCTCGACACCGGAGAGACCATGAGCAGCCAGAGCAGCTACGCACCAGACGACCTCCGCCGGGCCCTCGGCTCGGGACTGCTGTCGTTCCCGGTGACGCACACCCGCGCCGACCTGTCCTTCGACGAGGACGCCTACCGCGACCACGTCGCCCACCTGTCCGGGTTCGGCGCCGCGGGCCTGTTCGCCGCCGGCGGGACCGGGGAGTTCCCCGCCCTCACCGTGGAGGAGGTCCTGCGCGTCGTCACCGCGACCGTCCAGGCCGACGGCGGCACCAGCCCGGTCGTC
The DNA here is from genome assembly GCF_050871965.1 of Kineococcus lubricus. Taxonomy (NCBI): domain Bacteria; kingdom Bacillati; phylum Actinomycetota; class Actinomycetes; order Kineosporiales; family Kineosporiaceae; genus Kineococcus; species Kineococcus lubricus. The sequence goes on along the minus strand of NZ_JBJLSK010000016.1, from coordinate 96,430 downwards.
GGCCCCGTCGGCTACGGCACGTCCACGGCCGTCGCCATGGCGCGCGAGGTCGAGGCCGCCGGGGCCGACGGCGTCTTCGTGCTCCCGCCCTACCTCAACGAGCTCACCCAGGACGGGCTGTACGAGCACGTCGCCGCCGTCTGCCGCGCCACCTCCCTCGGGGTCGTCGTGTACCACCGCGCCAACGCCCGGTTCACCGCCCGCACCGTGGCCCGGCTCGTGGAGGAGTTCGACAACTTCATCGGGTTCAAGGACGGCGTCTGCGACATCGACCTGCTCGCGACGCTCTACGCGACGCACGGCGACCGCCTGCTGTACGTCGGCGGGCTGCCGACCGCGGAGACCTACGCCCTGCCGTACCTCGAACTGGGCGCCACCACCTACTCCTCGGCGATCTTCAACTTCGCCCCCGAGTGGGCCAGGGCGTTCTACGACGACGTCGTCGCCCGCGACCGCACCGCGGTGTACGACCGGCTGCGCGAGTTCGTCATCCCCTACCTCGACATCCGCAACCGGGCCGCGGGGTACCCCGTCTCGATCGTCAAGGCCGGGATGACGGCCGTCGGGCGCAGCGCCGGGCCCGTCCGCCCGCCGCTGACCGACCTGACCGAGAGCGAACTGGCCGAGCTGACCGACCTCGTCAAGAAGGTGGTGTGACGGTGGACCTCACCGGAGAGCTGTTCCTGGCCGGCGAACGCGTCCGCGGGACGGGCGCCGAGCTGCGCGCCACCGACCCCCGCACGGGGCGGGCCCTGGAGCCGGTGTACCGGCTCGGCACCACCGCCGACGTCGACCGCGCCGCGACCGCCGCGGCGCAGGCGTTCCGGCCCTACCGCCGCACCGACCCCAAGGTGCGGGCCGAGTTCCTCGACAGCGTCGCCGACGGGCTCGCCGCGATCGGCGAGGAGGTCGTCGACCGCGTGCAGCGCGAGACCGGCATCGCCGAGGCCCGCGTCCGCGGCGAACTGGCCCGCACCGTGAACCAGCTGCGGCTGTTCGCCGGCGTCGTGCGCGACGGCTCGTACACCGGCGTGCGCGTCGAGACCGCGCTGCCCGACCGCACCCCCCTGCCCCGCCCGGACCTGCGCCAGCACAAGGTGCCGCTCGGACCGGTCGCCGTGTTCGGCGCGAGCAACTTCCCGCTCGCGTTCTCGGTGGCCGGCGGCGACACCGCCTCCGCGCTGGCCGCCGGCTGCCCCGTCGTCGTCAAGGCGCACTCCTCGCACCCGGGCACGTCCGAGCTCGTCGCCGGGGTCGTCACCGCCGCCGTCGCCGCGCACGACCTGCCCGCCGGCACGTTCTCCCTGCTGTACGGCGAGGGCCGCGAGGTGGGCACCGCCCTCGTCGCGCACCCGGCGATCGCCGCCGTCGGGTTCACCGGTTCCCGCGCCGGCGGCACCGCCCTGCTCGCCGTCGCGAACGCCCGGCCGCGGCCGATCCCGGTCTACGCCGAGATGTCGAGCATCAACCCCGTCGTCCTGCTCCCCGCCGCCCTCGACGAACGCGGCCGGGCCATCGGCGAGGGTTTCGTCACCTCCCTCACCACCGGCGCCGGGCAGTTGTGCACCAACCCCGGCCTCGTGCTGGCCGTGGACTCCCCCGGGCTGTCCGAGTTCCTCGACGGGGCCGCCGCCGCCGTGCGGTCCTCCGCCGCCGCCCCCATGCTCTCGGCGACCATCTGCTCGGCCTACGACCGCGGCGTCCAGGCCCTGCGGGACAACCCCGCCGTCGAGGAGGTCGCCACCGGGGCCCCGGACGACTCCCTCGCCGCCGCCGGGGTGACCCACCTGTTCACCACCACCGCCGAGGCGTTCCTGCGCGACGACACCCTCGCCGAGGAGGTGTTCGGCGCCTCCTCCCTCGTGGTCCGGGTTCCCGGCACCGCGGCGCTGCCCGAACTGCTCGACCGGCTCGAGGGCCAGCTCACCGCCACCGTCCACCTCGGCGCCGGGGACGAGACCGCCGCCGCCGACCTGCTGCCCGTGCTGGAGGAGAAGGTCGGGCGCATCGTCGTCAACGGCTGGCCCACCGGCGTCGACGTCGGCGAGGCCGTCGTGCACGGCGGCCCGTTCCCGGCCACCAGCGACGGCCGCTCCACCTCCGTCGGCACCCTGGCGATCGAGCGGTTCCTGCGGCCCGTCGCCTACCAGGACGTCCCGGCCTCCCTGCTGCCGGCCGACCTCGGGCAGGTCCCGTGAGCGACACCCCCGTCGTCGTCGACGTCCGGGTCGTCCCGGTCGCCGGCCACGACGGCATGCTGCTGAACCTGTCCGGGGCCCACGGCCCGTTCTTCACCCGCAACGTCGTCGTCCTCACCGACTCCGACGGCCGCACCGGCGTCGGGGAGGTACCCGGCGGGGAGGCGATCCGGCGGACCCTCGTCGAGGCCGGGGAACTGATCACCGGCGAACCCGTCGCCCGCCACCGCGACCTGCTGCAACGGGTCCAGCGGACGTTCGCCGGGCGCGACGCCGGCGGCCGCGGGCTGCAGACGTTCGACCTGCGCACCACCGTCCACGTCGTCACCGCCCTGGAGGCGGCGCTGCTGGACCTGCTCGGCAAGTTCCTGGAGGTCCCCGTCGCCGACCTGCTCGGCGACGGCCGCCGGCGCGACCGCGTGCAGGCCCTGGGGTACCTGTTCTTCGTCGGCGACCGGACGCGGACCGACCTGCCCTACCGCAGCGAACCCGACGGCGACGACTGGACCCGGCTGCGCCACGAACCGGCCCTGGACGCCGACTCCGTCGTCCGCCTCGCCGAGGCCGCGCAGGCCCGCTACGGGTTCGCCGACTTCAAGCTCAAGGGCGGCGTCCTGCCCGGCGAGCAGGAGGTCGAGGTCGTCACCGCGCTCGCCCGGAGGTTCCCCGAGGCCCGCATCACGCTGGACCCCAACGGCGGCTGGCTGCTCGCCGACGCCGTCCGGTACGGGCGGGCCCTGCGCGACGTCGTCGCCTACGCCGAGGACCCCTGCGGCGCCGAGGGCGGCTACTCCGGCCGCGAGGTCATGGCCGAGTTCAAGCGCGCCACCGGCCTGCGGACGGCGACCAACATGATCGCCACCGACTGGCGCCAGCTCGGGCACGCGGTCCGCGCGAACGCCGTCGACATCCCGCTGGCCGACCCGCACTTCTGGACGATGGCCGGGTCGGTCCGGGTCGCGCAGCTGTGCGAGGCGTGGGGCCTGACCTGGGGTTCGCACTCCAACAACCACTTCGACGTCTCCCTGGCGATGTTCACCCACGTCGCGGCGGCCGCCCCCGGCGACGTGACCGCCATCGACACCCACTGGATCTGGCAGGACGGGCAGCGCCTGACGACGGACCCGCTGCGGATCCGCGACGGGTACCTCGACGTGCCGACGACCCCGGGCCTGGGCGTGGAGCTCGACGAGGAACGGCTCGCCGCCGCGCACGAGCTGTACGAGCGCGAGGGCCTCGGTGCCCGCGACGACGCCGTCGCCATGCAGCACCTGGTCCCCGGCTGGACCTTCGACCCGAAACGACCCGCCCTGGAGCGACCGTGACCGTCCTCGTCGTGGGGAACCTCAAACCCTCCCTCGTGCAGACCCTGCGGACCCGGTACGGGGCCGTCGACGAACCCGGCCCCGACGTCGACGTCGTGGTGACCTCCGGGCGGTTCGGGGTCGACGCGGAGCTGATGGCGCGGCTGCCCGCGCTGAGGGCGGTGCTGAACTTCGGCGTCGGGTACGACACCACCGACGTCGCCGAGGCGGGCCGGCGCGGCGTCGTCGTCACCAACACCCCCGACGTCCTCACCGACTGCGTCGCGGACACCGCCACCGCGCTGGTGCTGGACGTCCTGCGCGGTCTCAGCGCCGCGGACCGCTGGGTGCGGGCCGGGCGGTGGTCCGGCGGGGCGAACTACCCGCTGACCCGCCGCGTGCGCGGCACCCGCGTCGGGATCCTCGGCCTGGGCCGGATCGGGCGCGCGGTCGCGCACCGCCTGGAGGGTTTCGGGGCGGACATCGCCTACCACAACCGGCACGAACTGCCCGACGCCCCGTACCGGTACCTGCCGGACGCGCGGTCGCTGGCCGCCGCGTCCGACGTCCTCGTCGTCGCCGCCGCCGGGGGCGCGCAGTCCGCCGGGCTGGTCTCGGCGGAGGTGCTGGCGGCGCTGGGGCCGCGGGGGTACCTCGTCAACGTCGCCCGCGGCAGCGTCGTCGACGAGGACGCGCTGGTGAAGGCGTTGCAGGACGGCCGGATCGCCGGGGCGGGGCTGGACGTGTTCGCCCACGAGCCCGACGTCCCCGCCGCCCTGCTCGACCGCGACGACGTGGTCCTGCTGCCGCACCTGGGCAGCGGGACGGTGGAGACGAGGGACGACATGGAGCAGCTCGTGCTGGACAACCTCGACGCGTTCCTGGCCGACGGCCGGGTCCTGACGCCGGTCCCGGAGGTGGCGTCGTGAGCGTCGTCGTGGGCTGGGTGCCCACCGAGGCCGGGCGCGCCGCCCTCCGGCACGCCGTGCGCGAGGCCGAACTGCGGTCCACCGACCTCGTCGTCCTGGGCTCGGAACCGGGGGCGGAGGACGAGGGGGAACTGCACGCCGACGTCGAGCTGCTGCGCGCCTCCACGACCCGGGAGGTGTCGGTCCGCCACCTGACCGGCGACCGCGACGCCGCCGACGAACTCGTCGACCTGTCGTTCGAGGAGTCGACCGAGCTCATCGTGCTCGGCGTCCGCCGGCGCTCCCCCGTGGGCAAGCTGCTCCTGGGCAGCACGTCCCAGCGCGTGCTGCTGGAGGCGCGGTGCCCGGTGACGGCGGTCAAACCCCCGCTGCCCGCCTGAGCGCCCGCCCCGTCCCGCCGGTACGTTGCGGGACGTGAACGCGCTGACGTGGGACCCCAGCCAGTACGCCCGGTTCTCCGCCCCGCGGGCCCGCCCGTTCCACGACCTGCTGGACCGGGTGGGCGCGCAGGAACCCGGCCTCGTCGTCGACGTCGGCTGCGGGCCGGGCGAGCTCACGCTGGACCTGGCCCGCCGCTGGCCGCGGGCGCAGGTCCGGGGTTTCGACTCCTCCCCCGAGATGATCGGCCGGGCCCCGGCCGGCCGGGGGGTCGAGTTCTCCGTGGCCCCGGCCGAGGAGTTCGACGCCACCGGGGTGGACGTGGTGGTCGCCAACGCCGTCCTGCAGTGGGTCCCGGGGCACCTGGACCTGCTGCGCCGCTGGGCCGGGCAACTGCGTCCCGGTGCCTGGCTGGCGTTCCAGGTGCCGTCGAACTTCGACGCGCCCTCGCACCGGCTGATGCGCGACCTGGCCGGTTCCCCGCCGTGGCGGCACCGCCTGGCCGGGGTCCTGCGCGGGACGGAGTCGGTCGCCGAACCGGCGCGGTACCTGGACGTCCTGGCCGGTTCCGGTCTGCTCGCCGACGTGTGGCAGACCGAGTACCAGCACGTCCTGACCGGGACCGACCCCGTGCTGGAGTGGGTGCGCGGCACCGCGCTGCGGCCCGTGCTGCACGCCCTGGACGCCGCCTCGGCCGCGGAGTTCGAACGGGAGTACGCCGCGCTGCTGCGCGAGGCCTACCCCGCCCGCGACTACGGCACCCCGTTCGCGTTCCGGCGCACGTTCGCCGTCGGGACCGTCCCGAGCTGAGTCCCGGGCTGAGTCCCGGGCTGAGCGCCCTCCAGCAGTTCCAGCAGGTACGGCGCGGGGGAACCGCCCGCCGACGTCACCACCGACACCACCCACGCGGGGGTGTCCGCGGGCAACGCCACGACCCGCAGCCGCGCCGCCTCGGGTTTGGCCGCGACGTGCCGCGGCACGATCGCGACCCCCAGCCCGCGGCCGACGAGGTCGAGCAGCGCGTGGACGTCCCCGACGCTGAACCGCACCCGCCGGTGCACGCCGTGCCCGGCGCACGCGGCGTCGGTGGTGGTCCGCACCCCCCAGGAGGGGACGAAGTCGATGAACGGCGAGGCCGTCAGCTCGGCCCAGTCCACGACCGGCCGCGCCGCCAGCGGGTGCTCCGGCGGGGCCAGCAGGACGAGCGGTTCCCGGCCCAGCTCCGTGGCGGACAACGCCCCCAGGTGCTCGGTCGTGGCGACGAAGGCGAGGTCGAGCTCCCCCTCGCGCACCCGGCCCACGAGGTCGTGGGACCCGGCCTGCTCGAAGTGGACCTCGACCTGCGGGTACCGGCGGTGGAAGCGTTCCAGCAGCGTGGAGACGTCCACCACCCCCAGGCACTGCTCGGCGCCCACCCGCAGCGTCCCGGACAGCCGCTGGGTGGCCTGGACGACGGCGTCGCGGGCGGCGGTGGCCTGCGCGAGGAGGGTGCGGGCGAACGGCAGCAGCGCCAGGCCCGCCGCGGTGGGCTGCACCACCCGGGGGCTGCGGTCGAACAGCGCCGTCCCGAGCTCGTCCTCCAGGGTGCGGATCGCCGCGGACAGCCCGGACTGCGACACCCCGCTCAGCGCGGCGGCGCGCGTGAACTGCCGCTCGTCGGCCAGGGCGACGACGTACTGCATCTGACGCAGGTCCATGCATGAACCCTACTTCTGCCGCCGAGAAGGACCAGTTGTTGGACTTCTGCGGAGGCGGTTCCTAGGCTCGCGGCGTGAAGCAGCGCAGCCTCGGACGTCCCGACTCCCCCACCACCCGGCAGGTCTCCGCCATCGGCCTCGGCGGCATGCCGCTGAGCATCGAGGGCCGCCCCGACACCGACCGGGCCATCGCCACCATCCACGCCGCCCTCGAGGCCGGCGTCACCCTCATCGACACCGCCGACGCCTACCACCGCGACGCCGGGGAGGTCGGGCACAACGAGGAGCTCATCGCCCGCGCCCTGCGCGAGCACGGCGGCTCCACCGACGACGTCGTCGTCGCCACCAAGGGCGGGCACCTGCGCCCCGGCGACGGCAGCTGGACCAAGAACGGCGACCCGGCCTACCTGAAGGAAGCCGCCAAGGCCTCCGCCCGGCGCCTGGGCGTGGAGGCCATCGGCCTCTACCAGTTCCACCGCCCCGACCCCGACGTCCCCTACGCCGACTCCGTCGGCGCGCTGGCCGAACTCCTCGACGAGGGCGTCATCGTGCGCGCCGGCATCTCCAACGCCGACGTCGCCCAGATCGACGAGGCCGACCGGGTCCTCGGGGGCCGGCTGACCTCCGTGCAGAACCAGTTCTCCCCCGCGTTCCGCAGCAGCCAGGGTGAGCTCGAGCACTGCGCGCAGCTCGGTGTCTCGTTCCTGCCGTGGTCGCCGCTGGGCGGGATCTCCAACGCCGCCGACCTCGGGAACCGGCACGCGGTGTTCGCCGAGGTCGCCGCCGCCCACGGCGTCAGCCCGCAGCAGGTCACGCTGGCCTGGGAACTCGCCCTCGCCGACGTCGTGCTCCCGATCCCCGGTTCCTCCCGCCCGGCGAGCATCACCGACTCCCTGGCCGCGGCCGACCTGGAACTGACCACCGACGAGATCGCCCGCCTCTCCGCCGGGAGCGCTTCGTGAAGACCTTCCCCCTGGGCAGCAGCGACCTGCAGGTCCCCAACGTCGTCCTCGGCCTCATGCGCATCGCCGAGATGGACGACGAGGACATCCGCACCCTGATCGCCACCGGCCGCGAAGCCGGGATCACGATGCTCGACCACGCCGACGTCTACGGCGGGTCGATGCACAAGTGCGAGGAGCGCTTCGCGGAGGCGGTGACCCTCAGCTCCTCCGAGCGCGAGGGCACGATCATCCAGACCAAGGCCGGGATCGTCCCCGAGGGCCCCTACTTCGACTTCTCGTACGAGCGCATCACCTCCTCGGTGACGGGTTCGCTGCGGGCGCTGCGGACGGACTACCTCGACGTCCTGCTGCTGCACCGCCCCGACGCCCTCGTCGAACCCGAGGAGGTCGCCCGGGCGTTCGACGAGCTGCACGCCGCGGGCAAGGTCCGCCACTTCGGGGTCTCCAACCACACGCCGGGCCAGATCGAGCTGCTGCGCAAGCACGTGCGCCAGCCGCTGGTCGCCAACCAGCTGCAGCTCTCGATCACCCACGCCCCGCTCGTCGCCCAGGGCGTCGCGGCGAACATGCAGGGTGAGGACCAGTCGATCTCCCGCGACTCCGGGACGCTGGACTACTGCCGCCTGCACGACATCACCGTCCAGGCCTGGTCGCCGTTCCAGGCCGGGTTCTTCGACGGGGTGTTCCTCGACGACGACCGCTACCCCGAGCTGAACGCCGTCCTGGACCGCCTCGCGGCCCAGTACGACGTGCCGAAGCTCGCGATCGCGACCGCGTGGATCACCCGGCACCCGGCGGACGTCCAGGTCGTCCTGGGCACCACGAACCCCGAGCGGGTCCGCGCGGCGGCCCAGGGTTCGGACCTGCCGCTGACCCGGGCGGAGTGGTACGAGCTGTTCCGCGCCGCGGGCTACCGGGTCCCCTGACCCACCCCTCGACCGGTCCGCCGCCCCTCGCCCCCCGGGGTGGCGGACCCCACCGACCACCCCCCGAGGAGACACCGTGGAACACACCCACCTGGGCTCGACCGGACTGACCGTGAGCCGGATCGTCCTCGGCTGCATGAGTTTCGGCGACGGCAGCGAGCAGCAGACCTGGACCCTGGACGCCGAGGCCGCCGAACCGGTCTTCCGCGAGGCCGTCGAACTGGGCATCACGTTCTGGGACACCGCCAACGTGTACGGCCGCGGAAGTTCCGAACGCGTCACCGGCGAGGCGATCCGCACGTACACCCGCCGCGAGGACGTCGTCCTGGCGACCAAGGTGTTCGGGGAGATGGGGCCCGGCCCCGGTCAGTCGGGTCTGTCGCGGCGCGCGATCATGGAGCAGGTCGACGCGTCCCTGCAGCGCCTCGGGACCGACTGGATCGACCTCTACCAGATCCACCGCTTCGACCCCACCACTCCGGTGGAGGAGACCATGGAGGCCCTGCACGACGTCGTGAAGGCCGGCAAGGTCCGCTACCTCGGCGCCTCGAGCATGTGGGCCTGGCAGTTCGCGAAGCTCCAGACCGCCGCCGACCTCGGCGGGTGGACGCGCTTCGTGTCGATGCAGAACCAGTACAGCCTCGCCCAGCGCGAGGAGGAGCGGGAGATGTTCCCCCTGCTGGCCGACCAGGGCGTCGGTTCCATCCCCTGGGGACCGCTGCAGGCCGGGAAGATGGCCCGCCCGTGGGGTGAGCAGAGCACCGCCCGCGCCGGTGACGAACCCGAGACCGACGGCAAGGGCAACCCCGTCCGCCTCGACACCGACAAGGGCATCGTCGACGCGATCGAGCGGATCGCCGGCGAACGGGGCGTGTCGATGGCCCAGGTCGCGCTCGCGTGGGTGCTGCGCAACCCCGTCGTCGACGCCCCCATCGTCGGGGCGACGAAGGTGCACCACCTGCGCGACGCCGTCGCGGCCCTCGACCTCGAGCTCACCGCCGAGGAGGTCACCGCGCTCGAGGAGCACTACGTGCCGCGGCAGCCCACGTTCTTCTGAGACGCGACTGACCGGCCCGCCACCCCCACGGGGCGGCGGGCCGGTCGTGCCTCAGCGCCCGACCTGCCGGGCCTCGCGCACCAGGCGCTCGGCGTCGGAGGCGGTGAGGAAACCGGCGCGCTGCAGGTCCCGGACGTTCGCCCGCACCTTCTGCACGTACTCCCCGCGCGAGAGGTACAGCCGGTCCAGGACGGTCTGGCTGAACGGGACCTCGTACCCGGCGATGAAGCAGAACGAGGCGCCGGTGGCGGTGCCGTACCAGGTGCTGCGCGGGACGTCGAGGTAGGGCGAGCGCAGCCCGCCCCGCACGTTGCCGAAGCGGTCCAGGACCGGCTGGCCGTTCCGCACCACGATCGGGTCCGCCCGCGGCGGGGCGACGCCGTCGCGGACCCACCGGTCCAGGTTGCGCAGGGCGGCGTCGAAGAAGATGGAACTGGGGAAGCGGCTGCGCGGGCCCTGGTCGCAGGACGCCGGCGGCACCTCGCGCCCGGCCGCGACGACGTCCACCGCGGAGGCGGAGAACGCCAGCTCGTCCGGGGTGGCGTGCCCGGCCCCGGCCATCTCGTAGTGGCGGAACTCGTCACCCTCCTGGTCGCTGTCGGGGCGGCGCGACCCGATGCCCAGCAGGTAGTCCGACTGCGACATCAGCTGGATCACGGGGACGCCGATCCCGTACAGCTGCCGGCGCGGGTCCCCGGCCGGGGGTGCGGCCTCGCACTGGTTCATCGGGTACGCACCGGCGAACGCGCCCCCGGCCACCCCGATCAGGTACGCGTCGTAGACGGGTGCCCCCTGCGCCTGCACGACGAGCGGGTGGACCGCCTTCGCGTAGTTCACCAGGTAACCCCCGGTCTGGGAGTACCCGAACCCGTAGGCGTGCTCGACGCGGGAACGCTCACCGCCGTAGGTGAGCGGGTTCCCGCCCCCGTCCCCGCGCAGCCAGTTCCCGACCTGCGTGTAGACGTCCCAGACCAGGCCGTTCTCGGTGCTGCGGGAGGTGTCGGCGGGCAGCGCGACGGCCGGGGTCGCGGGGTTCGCGTCGGCGTCCACCGTCGAGCAGTTCGCCGGGTCGTCCAGCGGCAGCGGGTTGGCGAAGGAGAGGTCGGCGTAGCGTCCGGCGTCGAAGTTCTGCAGCGCCTGCACCGCGACGGGTTTGGCGGTGATGCCCACCCACGCGTCACCGTTCTCCACGATCTGGCGGTGGGCCACGGCCCAGCCGATGTTCAGGTCGAAGAGGTTGGAGGGGTTGAGCATCTCCACGACGACGTTCCCGCTGAACCGCTCCGCCGAGGCGGGGCGCCGCACGAGGACGCGCGTGGTGTAGGGCGCGTCGGCGGTGCGCACCACGGCCGGGCCGTCGGTGGGCCAGCTGTAGACGTTCGACGTTCCGCTGGCGAGGAACTCCTCCTCGACGTACCCGGACGCCGACAGGTCCTCGGGAACCTGCGTGCGGTCGGCCGCGCCGAAGGGGTGGCTGTCGGCGGTGACCGCCAGCGGTCCGGTGACCTGCGGGACCGGGGCCGCCGCCACGGGGGCGGGACCCGCTGCGGGGACGGGGTCCGCCACGGCGGGGGCCGCCCCCGCGCCGACGAGCCCGGCGACCAGCGCCGAGGCCACCAGCGCGCGGGCCGCGGAGCGCGGCAGGGGGTTTCTCACGAGTTCTCCTCCAGGCCGGGCCGGTGGTGAGCTGCGCTGCCCTCCGACGACCGGGCCCGTCGGGACGTGACCTTGCCACGGGTAGGTGCTCAGCGCAATCACAGGGACTCGCCCCGCGACGGCCCCCTCACAGGGTCAGCGATCCCCCGATCGGCAACTGCACCGCACCGGGAACCCCCAGCCGCGACGCCTCCCGGGTGAAGCGGCGGCCCGGTTCGACGAACCGGTCGCCCATGGTGGCGCCCAGCGCGATCGGGTGCAGCGTCCCCCAGTGCACCGGCACCGAGACGCCCGGCCGGACCCGCGCGACGAGTTCGGCGGCCTGCCGGGGGTCGAGGTGGTGCGGGCCCAGCGTGTGCCCCCACCCCCCGACCGGGACCAGCGCGACGTCGGGCGAGCGCCCGCCCGCGGCGAGCACCGCGTCGGACCCCTCGAACTCACCGGTGTCCCCGATCGCCCACAGCAGCAGGTCGTCGCGGCCGGTCCCGCCGAACGCGCCGGGGACCCGCACCAGGTGCTGCACGGCGCGGGCGTCGGCCGGGGCGCGGGAGGCCCAGGACAGCGTGCGGTGTCCGGCGTGGTGCGCCGGCAGCGCGGTCACCTCCACCGGCCCGGCGGGGAACGGCAGTTCCAGGCTCTCCCCGACCGCGACCTCCACGACGCGGGTCGTCGGCACCCGCAGCTTCCACCGCACCCAGTCCGCCGAACCCGGCGGCGCCACGAGCACCGCGGGCCGCAGCCGGCGCAGCGACGGCAGGTCCAGGTGGTCGTGGTGCAGGTGCGAGACCAGCGCCAGGTCGCACCCGGCCGACGCCGCGGGGGCCGGGGTGCGCGGGCGGCGGCGCAGGTGCGCCAGGCCCGGTCGCAGCACCGGGTCGGTCACCAGCCGCAGGTGCCCCGCCCCCGTCCGCACGTCGACCGTCACGGTCGAGTGCCCCAGCCACGTCACCTCGACGCCCACGTCCCCCACCCCTCCGCGATCAAGGAGAACGCCCGTGCTGAACAGGGGTTCTCCTTGATCGCCGTGTCGTTGTCCTTGATCGCCGTGTCGTTGTCCTTGATCGCGGGGGCGGGTGGGGTCACGGGCGCAACCCCACCTGCTGCATCCACCGCACCAGCTGCTCGTGCACCGTCGCCGCCCCCACCAGGGGCGCCTCCCCCGGCACCGACCGGTCCCGCAGGTCCTCGTCGACCTTCCACTCCGCCGGGTGCACCAGCACCGCCTCGTTCTGCCCGCCGCCGAGCCCGCCGTGCGACCCGACCTGCTCCTCGAAGGCGTGCACCTCCCCGGTCACCGGCTCCACCGTGGAGTGGACGTAGAGCGCCGGGGCGTTGCCGAACCGCATGACGCGCAGCAGGTCGCTCGCCGCGCGGGGGCCGAGCGCCTCCAGCGGGTCGGTGCCCCGGACCCGGCCGGAGCCCAGGTCGCGCTCGCCCTGGGCGCCCAGGACGACGACCTCGTCCTCCCGGTACCCCGCGACGAACCCCACCCCGGGAGTCGCCAGCAGCCCCGGCACCAGCGCCGGCCAGCGGCGGTCGAACTCGGCGAGGTCGATGCGCCCCGACGGCGCGTCAGGGACCGACAGCAGCGCCGTGCAGCCCGACGTCGCCACGACGACGGCGTCCCGCCCGGCCGCCGGCTCCTCCTCCTCGTGCCGGGCGCTGACCCGCTCGGACTTCGCGTGCGGGGCGAACTCGCGGACCAGGACGTCGACGCGCCCGCGCATCTCCTCCCCGGCCGCGGTCGCCACCACCGGGTGGGTGGGGCCCTCGGCGTCGAGCAGGTCCGCGACGACGTCCTTGAACGACCGCCCGCCCAGCTGCTCGAACGTCGGCCCCTGCGCCTGCCCGTGGTCGGAGACGACGACCACCCGGTAGTCGCGGGGGGCCACCGCCGCGACGTCCGCGAGGGTCTGCAGCACCCGGTCGATCCCGGCGAGGGCGTCCAGCGCCTCCGGCCGGGCGACCCCGGCGTGGTGGGCGACCTCGTCGTAGTCGAGGAAGTCGACGAACACGACGGCGCGGCCGTCGGCGAGCTCCTGCGCGACGAGGGCCACGTTCAGGTCGCGCAGCAGCGCGTTCGTCAGCGCGCGCAGCAGGACGTACCACCCCCGCCGCGCGATGCGCGGCTCCACGCGCCGGACCCGCTGCTGCCACCCCTGGTAGAACTCCTTGACGATCTCGCCGAGGGTCAGGATCAGGCTGCGCCCCAGCACGAACGGTCGTGCGACGTACCGCAGGTAGGGCCGCCCGGACCCCCCGGCCCGCGACGTCGAGACCACCAGGTGGGCGTGCCCGGCCTGGCCGGAGAACAGGTTCCCGATGCTCGCCCCGTCGTCGGCGAGCAGCCCCCGCCGCCCGGCGGCGCGCGCGGCCTCGACCGCCCGGCGCTCGATGACGGCCGCGTCGGCGGGGCGGTTGGCGACCAGCACCCGCCGCAGCTCGGGGTCCCACCAGCGGAACGCCGGGATCTCCTCGGTGGTGCCGTGCAGGAAACCCGCCTGGCTCGCCGGGGTCGTCGACGGCAGCTGCGCCCGCCACCCCTCGGCGACGTGGGTCCCCCGGCGCACCCAGCGGGCGATCGTCGTCAGCGTCCCGGAGTGCAACCCGAACTGCAGCAACGGCATCGACAACCCGTCGACCTGCACGACGAGCAGCCCCGGCGGCCGAGCCGTGCCCGGGTCCCGGGGACGGCGGCGCAGCAGGCCGCGCACCACCCAGCGGCTGTCGTTCGACCCCACCAGCCACCGGACCGCGACCCCGACCAGCCCCGTCCACAGGTACACCTGCCACAGGGCGTTGAGGGACCGCAGGTCCAGCCCGGGCACCGCGGTCAGCGCCGTGTGCAGCAGCAGCAGCTGCACCGCGACCCCGATGACGACCGTCACCAGCGGGCCGACGGCCGCGCTCAGCGGCCCCAGCAGCGGCCGGACGAGCAGGTCCCCGACGGCCAGCACGGCGGCCGAGGCCAGCAGCCAGAACGGCGACTCGTACTGCACCCCGGTGACCAGGTGCGCGCTGATCCACAGGGCGAACGCCGTCGGCAGCAGCGACAGCAGCAGGTCCCGCGCGTCGCGGGCGGTGAAGACGAACCAGGCGCGCACGGGACCGGCTCAGAAACCGAGGCGCTGCAACTGCTTCGGGTCGCGCTGCCAGTCCTTGGCCACCTTCACCCGCAGGTCCAGGTGGACCCGGGCGCCCAGCAGCGCCTCGATCTGCCGGCGGGCGCGGGTCCCGACGTCCTTGAGCCGCGAACCCCCCTTGCCGATGACGATGCCCTTCTGGGAGTCGCGCTCGACGTACAGCCAGACGAAGACCGTCAGGACGCCGTTCTCGCCCTGCGCGACCTCCTCCACGACGACGGCCAGGGAGTGCGGCAGCTCGTCGCGCACCCCCTCCAGGGCGGCCTCGCGGACCAGCTCGGCGATCATGACGTTCTCGGGCTCGTCGGTCAGCTCGCCGTCGGGGTACAGCCGCGGTCCCTCGGGCAGGTGCGAGAGCAGGACGTCGGCGACGGTGTCGACCTGCTCACCGGTCAGCGCCGAGGCCGGGACGACGTCGGAGAAACCCCCGAGGAGCTCCTCGCCGAGCGCGGAGACGGCCAGGAGCTGCTCGGCGACCTGCTGCTTGGACGCCTTGTCGGTCTTGGTGACCAGCGCGACCTTCGTCGAGCGCGGGACGGCCGCGAGCGCCTCGGCGATGAACCGGTCGCCGGGGCCGATCTTCTCGTCGGCGGGGATCGTGAGGGCCACGACGTCGACCTCGGCGAGGGTCTCGTGGACGAGGTCGTTGAGCCGCTGCCCGAGCAGGGTGCGGGGGCGGTGCAGCCCGGGGGTGTCGACGAGGACGAGCTGGGCGTCGGGGCGGTGGACGATGCCGCGCACGGTGTGCCGGGTCGTCTGGGGCCGCGAGCTGGTGATGGCGACCTTCTGCCCCACGAGCGCGTTCGTCAGGGTGGACTTGCCGGCGTTGGGGCGGCCCACGAAGCAGGCGAACCCCGAGCGGTGGGGCCGGGCGGTGTTCTGGGGGGTGTTCTCAGTCATGGTCTCGCCCTCCGGCGCGGTCGTCGACGAGCACCGGGTCGGTGTCGTCCGGGGTGTCGGGCAGGCGGTGCACGAGGACGGTGCGGACCTGGTTGCGCCGGCCCTCGCGGGCGTCGGCCTCCAGGCGCAGCCCGTGGACCTCCCCGACGGCGCCGGGGACGAGGACCTCCCCGAGCGTCTTGGCGAGCAGGCCGCCGACGGTGTCGACGCCCTCGTCCTCGATCTCCTTGTCGAACAGCTCCCCCAGGTCCTCCACGTGCAGCCGGGCCGAGACCCGGAACCCGCCGTCGCCGAGGGGCTCGACCTCGGGGCGGGCGCGGTCGTACTCGTCGGAGATGTCGCCGACGATCTCCTCGATGATGTCCTCGATGGTGACCAGGCCGGCGGTGCCGCCGTACTCGTCGACCACGACGGCGACGTGGACGTTGTCGCGCTGCATCTGCCGCATGAGGTCGTCGACGGGCAGGCTGTCGGGGACGAACACGGCGGGGCGGGCGACGTCCTCGACCCGCTCGCCGCGGGCGCGGGCCGGGTCGGCGTGGAAGCGGCGGGCGATGTCCTTGAGGTAGACGACGCCGAGGACGTCGTCGGCGTCCTCGCCGATGACGGGCATGCGGGAGAACCCCGACCGCAGGAACAGCGCCTGGGCGTCGTGCAGGCCGCTGCCGCGGCGCACGGTCACGACGTCGGTGCGCGGCACCATGACCTCGCGGGCCAGGGTGTCGCCGAGCTCGAAGACGGAGTGGATCATCCGCTGCTCACCGGCCTCGATGACGGCGGTCTCCCCGGCGAGGTCGACGATCTCGCGCAGCTCGGCCTCGGAGCCGAACGGGCCGTGCCGCATCCCGCGCCCGGGGGTGACGGCGTTGCCGACGGCCACCAGCGCGCGGGCCAGCGGCCCCAGGACGGTCGTGAGGGGGGACAGCACGGGGGCGGCCAGCAGCCCGACGGTCTCGGCGTGCAGGCGCCCCAGGGTCCGGGGCCCCACGCCGACGAGCACGAAGTCGAGGGCGGACATGCCGAGGCCGGCCAGGACGAGGACGGCGAACCAGGAGTCGAACCAGCCGGCGACGACGACGGTGACGAACACGGCGGCGAGGGTCTCGAAGACGACCCGCAGCAGCGTGCACACCGCGATCACCGAGGAGGCCCGTTCCAGGACGCGGGCCAGGGCGGCGGCGTTCTTGCGGCCGTCGTCCTGCAGGTCCCGGGCCCGTCGCCGGGAGGTCCCGGCGACGGCGGCCTCCGCGGCGGCGACCAGGCCGGCGGCGACGACGAGGACGAGGGCCAGCGCGAGCAGCGGCGCGGCGGGTGCGCCCACGCCTCAGTCCCCCGACGGCAGCGCGCGGTGCCCGACCGTGGGGGTCGGGTCGCCCGGGCGGCCGATGCGGGCCAGGAAGCCCAGCACCAGCCCGCGCTGCAGCGTGAACATCTCCCGCTCGGAGTCGGGGTCGGCGTGGTCGTACCCGAGCAGGTGCAGGATCCCGTGGGTGACGAGCAGCAGGACCTCGTCGGCCGTGGCGTGGCCGGACGCCTTGGCCTGCGCGGCGGCCACCTCCGGGCACACGACGACGTCCCCGAGCAGCCCCGGCTCCGACGTCCCGCCCTCGCGGCCCGGGCGCAGCTGGTCCATCGGGAAGGACATGACGTCGGTCGGGCCCTCCTCGTCCATCCACTGCACGTGCAGCCGGGACATGGCCTCGACGTCGACCATGAGGATCGACAGCTCGGCCAGGGGGTGGACCCGCATCTCGTCCAGGACGTGGCGGGCCAGCTGGGAGACCTCGACGGTGTCGACGCCGCGGCCCTGCGCGAACGAGCTCTCGTCGGCGACCTCGATGCTCACCGCTTGCGCCCCCCGGTCGCGCCCGCGGCCCGCGGGCGGGCCTCCTCCCAGCGGCCGTACGCGTCGACGATCTCCCCGACGAGGCGGTGCCGGACGACGTCGCCGGAGGTGAGGCGGGAGAAGTGGACGTCCTCGATGCCCTCGAGGATGTCCTGCACGACCCGCAGCCCGGAGTCGGTGCCGCTGGGCAGGTCGACCTGCGTGACGTCGCCGGTCACGACGATCTTGGACCCGAACCCGAGGCGGGTCAGGAACATCTTCATCTGCTCGGGGGAGGTGTTCTGCGCCTCGTCGAGGATGATGAACGCGTCGTTGAGGGTGCGCCCGCGCATGTAGGCCAGCGGCGCGACCTCGATGGTCCCGGCGGCCATGAGCCGCGGGATCGAGTCGGGGTCGAGCATGTCGTGCAGGGCGTCGTACAGCGGCCGCAGGTAGGGGTCGATCTTGTCGGTGAGGGTGCCGGGCAGGAAGCCGAGCCGCTCACCGGCCTCGACGGCGGGCCGGGTCAGGACGATGCGGTTGACCTGCTTGGCCTGCAGCGCCTGCACGGCCTTGGCCATCGCCAGGTACGTCTTGCCCGTCCCGGCGGGGCCGATGCCGAACACGACGGTGTGGGCGTCGATGGCCTCGACGTAGTTCTTCTGGTTCACCGTCTTGGGCCGGATCGTGCGCCCGCGGCTGGACAGGATGTTCATCGTCAGGACGTCGGCGGGGCGGTCGGCGCCCGTGCCGTTGGCCTGGGCCCGCAGCATCGCCACGGACCGCTCGACGGCGTCGGCGGACAGCGGCTGCCCCGCGCCCAGGACGGCGGTCATCTGGTCGACGAGGCGTTCGAGCAGCGCGACCTCGCCGGCGGCCCCGGTGACGGTGATCTCGTTGCCGCGCACGAGCACGTCGACCGAGGTGAAGGCGCGTTCGAGGACGCGCAGCAGTTCGTCGCGGGCGCCGAGCAGGCCCACCATCGGGACGTCGGGCGGCACCACGATGACGTGCCGGGTCTGTCCGTGCGCGGGTCCGGTCGCGGCGGCCGGGGTGTCGGGGGTGGGGTCGGTGCTGGCCATGATCGCCCAGGGGGGCCGTTCGCCTCCGTGCTGAGGGTGTGCGGCTCGGGTCCGCGCTGTCGCCCCGATCCTAACGAGCGGGGCGCGCGGGGGCGCGCCTGTTCTCGCTGGGCTGACCCCGGCGCGGGCTACGGTCGTCGCCGTGGACGCTCCCGCGCGACTGGCGCTGACCGGCGGCGGCTACCGGGCCGGCCGCTTCCTGGACCTGCTCGCCCGGCTGCCGGGGCTGTTCGAGGTCACCGGCGTCCTGGCCCGCAGCGACGCCACGGCCGCCGCGGTCGCGGCCCGCGGGCTGCCCGTCCACCGCGACCTCGACGGCCTGCTGCGTGCCGCCCCCGAGCTGGTCCTCGTCTCGGTGCCGGCCGCCGCGGCCCCCGGCCTGGTCCGCGACCTCGTGGGGCGGGGCGCGGCCGTGCTCACCGAGACCCCGCCGGCCGCCGGCCTCGCGGGGCTGCGCGAACTGTGGGAGCTGCACGAGCGGGTGCAGGTCGCCGAGCAGTACCTGCTGTTCCCGCACCAGGCGGCCCGTCGCGCCCTCGTGCGGCGCGGCCTGCTGGGGACGCCGACGTCGGTCCAGGTCTCCAGCACGCAGCTGCACCACGCGACGTCGCTGATCCGGGGGTTCCTCGGCCTGGGCGCCGGACCGGTCCGCGTCACCGCGTCGGCGACGACCTCCCCGCTGGCCGACCCGATCGACCGGGGCGGCTGGACCGGCCGGGCCGAGCCCCGGCCGCGGACCACGACGATCGCGACGTTCGACGTGGGCGACGGCCGCAGCGCGCTGTACGACTTCACCGACACGCAGACCCGGAACCCGCTGCGGACCCGGCGGACCGTGGTGCGCGGCAGCCTGGGCGAGATCGTCGACGACACCGTCGTCCGGCTCGTCGACGCGCGCACGGTCGTGACGTCGCGGATCGAGCGCCGGCAGACGGGGCACCACCAGGACGTCCAGGGCGCCGACCTGGACCACCTGTCCTTCGAGGGCGAGGCGGTGTTCCGCAACCCCCACGTGGGCGCCCGGCTGAACGACGAGGAGATCGCGCTGGCCGGGCTGCTGCAGCGCGCCGCGGCCTGGGCCCGCGGCGAGGGGCCGGGGCCGTACCCGCTGGCCGAGGCCGCCCAGGACCAGCTGCTGGCGCTGGCCGTCGGGGAGTCGCTGGCGACCGGTGGGCCGGTCACCACCGGCGTCGAGGCGTGGGGCCGGGCGTGAGCGGCCTGCGCAGCCGGACGTTCGTGCGGGGCGTCGGGGAGGTCGCGGCGGACGCTCCCGTCGCCGCCGCCGACGACCCGGGACTGCGCGGCGACGGGTTCTTCGAGACCCTGCTGGTCCGCGACGGGATCGTGCGCCTGCACGCGCACCTGGACCGGTTCGAGCGGTCCGCGGCCGCGTTCGGGGTCCGGGTGGACCGGCGGGAGTGGACGGGCATCGCCGAGGCCGTCACCGACGCCGTGCCCCCGGGCGTGGAGGCCGCGCTGCGGCTGACCGTCGCCCGCGGCGGCGTCGAGTTCGCCACCGTGCGCCCCGTGCCCGCGAGCGTCCTGCGGGGCCGGGCGGGCGTGCGGGCGCTGACCCTGCCCCGGGGGACCGCGACCGTCCCGGACGCGCCGTGGCTGCTGGCCGCGGCCAAGACGTCCTCGTACGCGGTGAACTCCGCGGCGCTGCGCGAGGCGGCCCGGCGCGGAGCGGACGACGCCGTCTTCGTCGACGCCGGCGGGTTCGTCCTGGAGGCCCCGACCGCGAACGTCCTGTGGCGGCGGGACGGGCGCTGGCGCACCCCGCCGCAGGCCGGTCGCGCCGTGCTGCCCGGGACGACGCTGGCGGCGGTCGCGGCGCAGGTGGAGGTGACCGAGGTGCCGGTCCGGCCGGGGGAACTGCTCGACGGCGAGGGCGTCTGGCTGCTGTCGAGCCTGCGCGGGGCGGCGCCCCTGCGGGCCCTGGACGGCCGGGCCGTGAGCGTCGACGAGGACGCCACGGCCCTGCTGGCGGGCATCGCGCTCGGGACACGCTGCGGCTCGGCGGGCCCGTCGTCCGGTGGCACCATCGGGGGGTGAGCACCTCGTACGAGGACGGCCGGCTCACCGTCGTGCTGGCCACGGAGTCCGAGCAGGAGCAGCAGTGCCTGCGGGTCCTGCGCGCCGCGGGGCTGAGCGCGGCGGTCGAGCGGGTCACCCCCACCGGGGACGACCCCGTCGTGGTCGTCCAGGTGCCCTGCCCCCACCGCCCCACGGCCGACGACGTCGCCGCCGCGACCCGGCGGATCACCGCGGAGCTGCGGGCCGCGGGGCTGCACACCGACGTCCGCGGGACGGGGTTCCGCGCCCCGTCGGCCTGAGTGCGGCGCTCGGGTCAGAACAGCGGCTGCGGCCGGTCGCCGTCGTCCAGCAGGGCTGCTTCGAGGACCGGCGGGAACTCGGCGGTCGGCGGGACGCGCAGGCCGCGACGCCACCGCACGCGCTCCCCGGAGCCGACCAGCGGGTAGCGGTCCAGCGCCCCCGCGTCGTCGGTGGTGGAGTCGGTCCGCAGCCTCCCCCGCTCGGTGGTCGGGACGACGAAGAACCTCCCCGGCGCGGTCAGCTCGCAGATCACGTCGCCGCCGCCCCGCACCGCCCCACCGCGCACGAGCTCGAGGGGATCCCTCGCCAGCTCAGCCGTCCGCAGGACGGTCCCGTCCAGGACCACGTCCACCGGGTCAGCGCTCCCTCCCGGTCAGAACAACGGTTGCCGGCGAGCACTGTCGTCCAGCAACGCCGCTTCGAGCACGGGCAACGGCACCCGGCACACGTTCGCGAACCGGCGCTCGGCCCCGAAGTGGAACCGCCCGGCGGTCACCGTGCGACCGTCCTCCTCCGTCCACGACAACGCGACGTACCCGGAGGAGTCCGGGCGCACGTCGAACCCTCCCGGGACCGGGGGGGGTACTGGGCGGTCAGCACGATCGGCAGGCCCCGACTCATGCGCATCGACTCGCCGAACTGGACCAGCAGGTAGCGGTCCAGGGCCGCCGCGTCGTCGGTGGTGAACTCGACCCGCGTCTTGCCCCGCTCGGTGTGGGTGACGACGAGACGATCCCCCTGGACCGTCACCTCCTGCACCACGTCCAGGTCGCCCCACGCTGCTCCCCCGTCCGTGCACCGGACCGGTCGCCCCGCGCGCTCGGCCATCCGCAGGACGGTCTCGTCCAGGACCAGGACCATCACGTCAGCACTCCCTCGTCGAGAACAGCGGCTTCCGCGGTCGGGTTCGTCGTGGGTCGCCCGGACGTCGCGGTCGGCCCCGCGCACGGCGTCGGGGCCGATCTCGACCAGGCGCACGCTTCGACCTCCGGGGGGACGTCGACCCGTCGCGGCACTGCCGCCCACCGTAGGGACGCCGCAGCGCCGGGTGCCGCCGGCGGCGCCCGATCGGCGGACGGCCCGACGGCCTCAGGTCCCCCGTTCGGCTCCGCGCAGGGCACGGGTGGTGAGCGCGGCCAGCGGCGCCCGCAGCTTCAGCAGCACCTCGGCGACCTCGGCGTCGGGGTCGGAGTCGAGGACGATCGCGCCGCCGGCCCCGACGCGCCACTCGTCCCCGACCCGCACCGCGGTGCGGATGACGACGGCGAGGTCGGCGGCGCCGGTGAGGGAGAACCAGCCGATCGTGCCGGAGTAGATCCCCCGGGGGCGTCGTTCGAGGCTGTCGATGATCTGCGTGGTCCGCAGTTTCGGCGCCCCCGTCATGGACCCGGGCGGGAAGCACGCCCGCAGGCAGTCGACGGCCCCCACGTCCGGTCGCAGCCGGCCGCGGACGGTCGTGACGAGCTGGTGGACGGTCGGCAGGGTCTCGACCTCCATGAGGTGCGGCACCGTGACGGTGCCGGGGGCGCAGACCCGCCCGAGGTCGTTGCGCAGCAGGTCCACGACCATGAGGTTCTCGGCGCGGGTCTTCGGGTCCGCCTGCAGCGCAGCGGGATCGGTCTCGGCACCGGCGGTGCCCTTGATCGGCCGGGTCTCGACCTGCCCGCTGGAGGTGACGTGCAGGAACCGTTCGGGGGAACTGCCGACGACCTCGACCCCGGCGGTCCGCAGGTACGCCGCGTAGGGGGCGGGGTTGTCCCGCCGCAGCCGGCGGTAGGCCGCGAACCCGGCTCCCGGGTCCGGGTCCGCGGGGACGCGGGCGCGGGTGGTCAGGCAGATCTCGTAGCTCTCCCCCGCGCGCAGCTGCTCCTGGGCGGCGAGGACGTCGCGGCGGTACCGCGCCGGGGAGGTGTCCAGGGTCACCGGCCGGTCCGGGGGCGGGGGCGGGGCGGGCAGCGGGGGCAGGTCCGCCAGCGCGGCGGCCGTCCGCTCCACCCAGCCGGGGTCGTCGAGGGCGACCACCCAGGTGTGGCCGGTGTCGTGGTCGACGCCGACGAACCGGTCCACGAACACCCAGTGCGCGGCGGGGGTGCCGTCGTCGGTGGCGGTGCCGGGGCCGGTGGGGAACCCGCACTCGGCCTTCGCCTCGTACCCGGCCCAGCCGACCCACCCGCCGGTGAACTCGAACGGCAGCGCGTCGGCACCGTCGACCCCGGCCGTCGCGAGCCGCGTGGACAGCTCCGCCAGCGAGCCGACCGCGGGACCGTCCAGCGGCCCGAGGAAGGAGAACCGGCCCGACCCGGCGCCGCGGGCCGCGGAGTCCAGCCAGAACGCCTCCCCGCCGAACAGGCCCGCCAGGACCCGTTCGCCGTCGGCGGCGCCGGGCAGCCGCCGGGCGTGGACCCGGTGCCGCACGGGGTGGCCGAACCGCCGGCACCAGCGGACGAAGTTCTCCACGATGCGCGCGCCGGTGGTGCTGGCGATCGACTCGGGGTGGAACTGCACCCCCACCTGCGGCCGGTGCCGGTGCCGCAGGGCCATGAGGACGCCGTCCCCGGCCCAGGCGAGGGGTTCGAGGGCGTCCGGGAGCGGTTCGGCGACGCGGAAGGAGTGGTAGCGGGTCGCGGCGAACCCCGGCGGCAACCCGGCCAGGACGGAGGTGCCGGTGTGCCGGACCCGGTCGACGAAGCCGTGCCGGGGCTGCGGCGCGGCGTCGACGACCGCACCGGCGGCCAGCGCGATCCCCTGCATCCCCAGGCACACGCCCAGCACGGGCACCTGCGCGCGGGCCAGCACGTCGGCCGAGAGCGCGAAGTCGCGGGCCACCGCGGGGTGCCCGGGCCCCGGGGAGACGACGATCCCGGCGAACCCGGACAGGTCGAGCTCGCCGGGGGCCACGTCGTCGTCGCTGACGACCACCGGGTCGGTGCCGGTGGCCACGGCCAGGAGCTGCACGAGGTTGTGGGTGTAGGAGTCGTGGTTGTCCACGACGAGCCAGCGCACGCCCCGGATTCTCCTACGTCTTGCGCAGGTCCCGGGCCAGTTCGGCCTGCGCGACGACCTCGGCCAGCCCGGCCCCGGTGGACGCGGTGACGACGGCGGCGACGGCCCCCTCCAGGAACGGGGCGTCGACGAGGACCACCGGCTCGTCGTCGAGGTCGGCCAGGACGGTCTTCGCGGTGAGCACGGCGCTGCCGAGGTCGACCAGCAGCGCCACCTCGGCCCCGGACGACACCGCTTCCCGGACCGCCGACTCCAGGGCGTCGGCGTCGGTGCCCAGCCGCCCGTCGGGTGTCCCCCCGACGGGGACCACGGTCGCCGAGGGGGCCATCTGGCCGGCGAGGTCGGCCACGCCGCGGGCCACGGCCGCGCTGTGCGAGAGCAGCACCACGGTGACGTTCACGAGACCGCCGCCAGCGCCCGCAGCAGCAGCACGACCGACTGCGCCCCCGGGTCCCGGTGGCCCGCGCCGCGCTCCCCGAGGTAGCTGGCCCGGCCCTTGCGCGCCACCAGCGGTTCGGTGGAGGCCGCCCCCTGCTCGGCCGCGTCGGCGGCCTCGGCGACCGAGCGGCCGGCCTCCAGCGCCTCGACGGCCGGGGTGAGCGCGTCCACGAGCGTCGCGTCGCCCACCTGCGCGCCGCCGAGCTTCACGACCCCGTCGAGCCCGGCGCGCAGCGCGGCCGCGAGCGCCGGGGCGTCGGCGTCCCCCGTCTCCCCCAGGGACTTCCCGGCGCGGCGCAGCAGGGTCCCGAACAGCGGCCCGCTGGCGCCGCCGACGGTGCTGACGAGGGTCGACCCGGCGGTGGTGAGCACGGCCCCGGGGGTGGCGGGGGCCTGGGCGTCGAGGGCGTCGAGGACGGCGCGCGTCCCGCGCTGGAGGTTCACGCCGTGGTCGGAGTCCCCGATGGGCCGGTCGAGGTCGGTGAGGGCGGCGGCGTGCTCGTCGACGGCGGCCGCGAACCCCCGCAGCCAGGCCAGGGCGGTGTCGGTGTTCACGCGCCCCACCGCAGCGCGGGGGTGCGGACCGGCGCGTCCCACAGGGCGAGCAGTTCGGGGGTGGCGCGGCAGACGCTGACCATGGCCCCGGCCATCTCCAGGCTCGTGACGTGGTTGCCGACCAGGGCCCGGGCCAGGCGGGCGCCGCGGCCGGTCAGCTCGTCCACGACGTCGGCGGCCAGGACCTGCAGTTCCAGCAGCGGCGTCCCGCCCATCCCGTTGACGAGCACGATGAGGTCCTCCCCGGCCAGGGGCAGGTCCTCGTCGATCGCGGCCACCGAGGTGCGGGCGACCTCGCGGGCGACCCCGGTGGCCGGGACGGGCACGCGGCGGCGGCCGGGTTCGCCGTGGATGCCGATGCCCAGTTCCATCTCCCCGGCCGGCAGGTCGAACCCGGGCCGGTCCGATCCAGGTGTGGTGCAGGCGCTCAGGGCCACCCCGAAGCTGCGGCTGCGGGCCACGACGTCGCGGCCCAGGGCGGCGACCTCGGCCAGCGGCCGGCCCTGCTCGGCGGCCGCGCCGAGGACCTTCTCTACGAACAGGGTCCCGCCGGTGCCGCGGCGGCCGGCGGTGTAGAGGCTGTCGGTGACGGCGACGTCGTCGTCGACGAGGACGGTGGCGACCTCGATGCCGTCGTCGTCGGCGAGTTCGGCGGCCATCTGGAAGTTCAGGACGTCGCCGGTGTAGTTCTTCACGACGTGCACGACCCCGCCGCCGGTGGACGCGGCGGTGGTCGCGGCGAGGACCTGGTCGGGCACCGGTGAGGTGAACACGGCCCCGCAGGCGGCGGCGTCGAGCATCCCCAGGCCGACGAAACCGGCGTGCAGCGGTTCGTGGCCCGAGCCGCCGCCGGAGACGAGGCCGACCTTGCCGGGGCGGCGGTCGGGGTCGGCGCGGGCCACGACGCCGCGCTCGGGGTCGACGGCGAGCTCGGGGTGGACGGCGGCCAGGCCGCGCAGCGCGTCGGTGACGGCGCGCGCGGGGTCGTCGAGCAGCTTGGGGGTGGTCATCGCAGAGCTCCTTCGCCCGGGGAGCGCCCAAAGTATCCTCAGTCGGCGAAGTTCGGAACCGCCCCCCGGGCGTCGGGGACGCGGTCGGCCGGTTCCTGCCACGCCTCCTGCCGGCCCAGGGCCGTCATGTCGAGGAACGCGTAGGCGCCGCCGAGCTGCTCGGTGCCGCGCGCGAACGTGGAGTACGTGTGGAAGACGCGGCCGCCGACGGCCAGGAAGCAGCTGTAGCCGGGCACCTCGCCGGGGTCGTCCAGCGCCCACCCCATCCCCGCCGCGCGCAGCTCGTCGGCGTCGCGGTAGTTCAGTTCCACGGGCGCGACCGCGGGGTCGAGCGTGGCGTGGAACTCGTGGTTGAACGTCCCGCCGTGCGAGCTGACCCACGGGAACGTCCAGCCCCGTTCCCGCGCCGCGCGGGCCAGCTTCGCGTACGGCGCGCGGGACACGGCGACGAACGTGGTGCGCCGGGCGTGCAGGTGGTCCAGCAGGCCGTCGCTGAGCTCGGCCAGCGCCGCCGAGCACGACGGGCAGACGTCGTCCCAGGCGGGGTCGAACATGACGTGCTGGACGACGAGCTGGTCGCGGCCGTCGAACAGGTCGAGCAGCCCGACCTCCCCGCCGGGTCCGGTGAACCGGTGGTCGGTGGTGACCTCGACCATCGGCAGCCGGCGCCGGTCGGCGGCCAGCGCGTCCTGGGCGCGGGTGAGTTCCTTCTCGCGCCGCAGCAGGTCCTTGCGGGCCCGCAGCCACTCCTCGCGGGTGGTGACCTCCGGCAGAGCCACGGTGTCCTCCTCGTCCTGGTGGGTCCTCCCGACGAGGGGTGGACCCCGCCGGGAGCCGGAACTCACCGGTCAGTCGGCGGTCCGTTCCACGACGGTCCGGTCGAGGGGTTCGAGGTCGGCCGGCTGCACGCTGAGGCTGGGGAAGTCGGCCAGCGGACCGGACTCCGCCTGGTCCCAGTCGTCGAAGGTCAGGCCGCTCTGCAGGTAGACGACGAGGAGGCGGGCCAGGGCGACCAGGCCGTCGACGTGGGCGCGCTCGTGGCCGTGGCTGGAGTCGAGGCCGAAACCGAGCAGCGCGTGCCGGGCCTCGATGCCGGCCTCCAGGGCGGGGGCGGCGTCGGAGCGGTAGTGCCGGTAGACGTCGCGGACGGCGGGGATGCCGTGCTCACCGGCCAGGGCGTGCAACCGCCGCGACAGGTGGTAGTCGAAGGGGCCGGTCATGTCGAGCATCCCGACGCTGACCAGTTCCTCGCGCGAGTTCTGCCCCTCGGCGACGACGGCGTTGTCGACGGCGACGAGCTCGGCGACGTCGGGGGCCAGCCCGTGGGTCGCGCCGAACCCGACCTCCTCGCCGATGGTGACGAGGAACTGGGCGCTGACCGCCAGCGGCAGGTCGGCGTCGCGCAGCGCCTTGAGCGCGGCCAGGCACGCGGCCAGCCCGGCCTTGTCGTCGAGGTGGCGGGACTTCACGTACCCGTGGCGGGTCAGTTGCGGGGCGGCGTCGAGGGCCACGTGGTCGCCGACCTCGACGCCGAGGGCGCGGACGTCGGCGGCGGAGGCGACGGGTTCGTCGATGCGGACCTCGACGTAGGGCCAGCCCACGCCCTGGGTGTCGATCTCGTCGCCGAAGGTGTGCCCGCTGCTCTTCAGCGGCAGGACCGTGCCGGTGTACGTGCGCTCGTGGTCGTCGGTGAAGATCGTGACGTGGGCGCCCTCGGAGAACCGGGCGCTGTGGCTGCCGACGGGGACGACCTCGAGGCGGCCGGAGGCCTTCACCTGCTTGACCATCAGCCCGATCGTGTCGGCGTGCACGACGACGGCCCGGCGCACCTTGTCCGTGCGGCCCTTCAGGGTCGCGCGCAGGATGCCGCGGCGGGTCAGGTCGAACGGCAGCCCGAGGGCCGCGACGTGGTCGCCGACGGCCTGCATGACGGCGTCGGTGCGCCCGGAGGGGCTGGGGATGCGCAGCATCTCCATGAGCGTGCTCGTGAGGTACTCGACGTCGATCGGGACGTCCACGGGAACGGGGACGGACTGGGGGTTCGGGTTCGCGCTCATCACCGGCGATGCTGCCAGGGAACGCGAGAGGATGCCCCGGTGGACCTCACCGACGTGCTCGACGACCTGTACGGCTCCCCGCCGGCGGAGTTCACCGCGACGCGGGACGCCTACGCCCGGCAGGCCCGGGACGAGGGGGACCGCGACCTCGCCGCCCGCATCGGCGGCCTGCGCAAGCCGCCGGTCCCGGCGTGGGCGGTGAACCTGCTGCGGCGCGAGCGCCCCGGGGACGTCGAGCAGCTGCTGGAGCTCGGCGCGGCCATGCGGGAGGCGACGGCGTCGCTGGCCGGCCCGGAGCTGCGCGAGCTCACCGTGCGGCGGCACGAGGTCCTGGAGGCCCTGCGGGTGCAGGCGGCCCGGCTGACGCGGGCCGCCGGGGTGCGGTTGTCCCCGGAGGCCGGGGAGAAGGTGGTGGCCACGCTGCGGGCCGGGATGAGCGATCCCGCGGCCGCGGACGCCGTGCGGTCCGGGACGCTGGTGCGGCCCCTGGAGGCGACCGGGTTCGGCGGGGTCGACGTCGAGGGGGCCACCGCGGCCGACGCGCCGCCCACCCGCGCCGCGGCCCCGGCCGCCCGCCGGGCCCGGGTCCCCCGCGACGAGCTGACGGCGCGCCGCCAGGAGAAGGCCGCGCGGGCCGCCGAGCGCGAACGCGCCGAGGCCGAGCGCCGCGAGCGGGAGCGGGCCGAGCTGGCCGCGGCCGTGGAGGCGGCGCGGGAGGAGCTGCGCGAGGCCCGCGACGAGGCGGCGTCGACGTCGGGGGACCTGGCCTCGGCGCGGCGCCGGCACGGGGACCTGACGCGCCGCCGCGACGACCTGCGGGCCCGCCTCGACGCCGTCAGCGAGCAGCTGTCCGCCGCCGGGGAGGACCTGCGCGGGGCCGAGCGCGCCGCGCACGCCGCCGACGAGCGGGTGGGCGCCGCCGAGCGCGAGCTGGAGGACCTGCGCGCCCGCCTGCCCGACTGACCCCCGCGACCGCGGGGCGGGGGTCAGCGCTGGTCGCGGGGGCAGGCGTGGGCGGTCCGGCCGGCCAGGGTCCACGTCCGCACCGGTTCCCCGCAGCGGCGGCACGTGGGCCGCTTGTAGACCCACCGCTCGTCCGGGGCCGACGGGTCGGACACGACCTGCCCCGCGTCGACCCCCAGCCGCAGGTGCCGCACCGCGAGGTCCCACAGCGTCGCGGCCTCGGCCGGGTCGACGCGGCGGGCGGGGTCGACGCCGGCGAGGAACAGCAGCTCGGCGCGCCAGGCGTTGCCGATGCCCGCCCACACCGACTGGTCCAGCAGCGCGGCGCCGACCGCCGACCGGGACTCCCCCAGCCGCCGCGCCGCCGCGGCGCGGCCCGCCTCCCCGACCCGCAGCGGGTCCGGTCCCAGCGTCGCCAGCAGCGCCGCCCGGCCCGGCGCGTCCAGCGCCTCGCACCGGCTGGGCGCGATGAGGGAGAACGCCTCCCGGTCCCCCGCCAGCCGCAGGCGCGTCCCGGCCCGCGGCGCCAGCCCCAGGTCGCCGGTCCGCAGGAAGATCCCCTTCATCCCCAGGTGGACGTGCACGTCGGGGGCGTCCTCGAAGGAGTACAGCAGGTGCTTGCCGTACGCCTGGACGTCCAGCAGCCGGTGCCCGTCGAACGGGCCCGTCTCGAACCGGCCCTGCGGGCTCGTCACGGACAGCACCTGCCCCGCCAGCGCCTCGCGCTGGTCGCGGGCGTGGCGGTGCAGGGAGTGCGCCTCGGGCACCTAGCCCTGCTCGCGGGTCTCGGGGAACAGCAGGTCCAGGAACCGCTGCGCCGTCGGGCGCGGGGCGTGGTTGGCCAGGCCGGGCCGCTCGTTGGCCTCGATGACGACGTGCTCGGGACCGGACACGTCGGGGACCAGGAGGTCCAGCCCCGTCACCGGGATCCCCAGGGCGCGGCTGGCCGCGACGGCCGCGTCGACGAGGTCGGGGTGCAGGTCGTCGGTGACGTCCTCGATCGTCCCGCCGGTGTGCAGGTTCGCGGTCCGGCGCACCTCCAGCCGCTGCCCGCGCGGCAGCACGTCGCCCAGGCCGAACCCGGCGTCGGCGACGACGGCCTCGGTGGTCGCGTCCAGCGGGATGCTCGACTCCCCGCCGGTGGCGGCCTCGCGGCGGCGGCTCTGCTTGGCGACCAGGGTCCGGATGTCGTCCGCGCCGGTCCCGATGACGGCGGCCGGGCGGCGCACCGCGGCGGCCACGACCTCGTGGTCGATGACGACGATCCGCAGGTCCTGACCGGCCACGAGTTCCTCGACCAGGACGTCGGGGCAGTGCGCGGCGGCCTCGGCGACCGCCGCGCGCAACGCGTCCCCACCCCCGACGCCGACGGTGATCCCCCTGCCCTGCTCCCCCCGGGCCGGTTTCACCACGACGGGCCCGGTCTCGGCGACGAGGCGCTCGCAGGCGGCCAGGCCCTCGGTGTCCCGCAACGGGTCCGGGGCCAGTTCCACGGCCCGCGGCACCCGCACCCCGCGCGCGGCCAGCAGCCGCCGCGTCACCCGCTTGTCGTCGCAGCGGCTCATGGCGACCGCGTTCGTCAGCTCGGACAGCGATTCGCGGGTCAGCAGCGACCGGCCCGCGCACGTCAGCCGCATCTCCCCGCTGAGGGCGTCGGTGACCTCCACCCGCACCCCGCGCCGCAGCGCCTCGTCGGCGATGATCCGCGCGTACGGGTTCAGGTCGGCCAGGCCCTCGGGCTGGGGGGAGAACAACGGCCGGTTGATGGGGTTCTTCCGCTTCACCACGACCGGCGCCGCGGGCCGGAAACCCAGCCGCCGGTACAGCGCGATGGCGCCGTCGTTGTCGTGCATGACCGACAGGTCCAGGATGGCCCGGCCGCGGGCCACGTACCGCTCGGCCAGCACCCGCACCAGGGCCTCCCCCACCCCGCGCGGGGCGGCCTGCGGGTCCGCGGCCAGGCACCACAGGCTCGCGCCCTGGTCGGGGTCGCCGAAGGCCAGGACGTGGTCGACCCCGGTGACGGTGCCGACGATCTCGCGGGTGCGGGTGTCCTCGGCGACGAGGTAGGTGAACGTGCGGGTCCGGTGGTTGGCCCACATGACGTCGACGTCGGAGGTGACCATCCCGCACGCGGCGTAGATGCGGTTCACCTCGTCGAGCTCGGCGCGGTCGCGGACCATCCGGACGAACACGTCGGGGTTGCGGTCGCGCGGGGCCCGGTAGCGGGCCAGCGGCAGCCGGAACGTGATCGAGGGGTCCAGGAACAGCTCGTGCGGGGCCATCCCGACGAGGACCTGCGGTTCGCGGACGTACATCGCGATGTCCCGCTCGCCGGTCTCCTCCGCGCGCAGGGCGTCGACGATGGCGGACTGGTCGGTGAACGTCTGGCCGAACACCAGCCGGCCCCACCCCATGTCCAGGACGACGTCGCTGCTCATGTCGTCGGTGAACCACTGCGGGGGCCGCTGCCAGGTCCGGCTGGAGATCGTCGGCACGTCGAGCCCGCGGTGGCGCAGGCCGGCGAGCGTGCTGCGGCGTTTCGTGGTCGAGGTCATCCCGAACCCCCCTCGCTCAAGCGATCCCGTGCTGCTGCAACCACATCTCCAGCAGACCCAGCTGCCACAGCTTGTTGCCCCGCAGCGGGGTCAGCTCCCCGTTGGGGTCGGCGAGCAGCGAGTCCACGTACTCGGGGCGGAACAGGGCGCGGTCGCGGGCCGCGCGGCTGGACAGGGCGTCCTTGACCAGGCCGAGGACCTTGCCCTCCAGGTGCGTGATCGCCGGCACCGGGAAGTACCCCTTGGGCCGGTCGATGACCTCGCGCGGGATCAGCCGGTAGCCGACCTGCTTGAGGATGCCCTTGCCGCCGTTCGCGAGCTGGAGCTCGGGCGGCACGGCCGCGGCGAGCTCGACGAGCTCGTGGTCCAGGAACGGGACCCGAGCCTCCAGGCCCCACGCCATCGACGTGTTGTCGACGCGCTTGACGGGGTCGTCGACGAGCATGACCTCGGTGTCCAGGCGCAGGGCGGCGTCGACGGCGGTGTCGGCGCCGGGACGGGCGAAGTGGTCGGCCACGAACTGCCGGGACACGTCGGTGCCGGTCAGCCACTGCGGGTTCAGGACCTGCCTCATCTGCGCGTGGTCGCGGTCGAAGAACGCGGCGGCGTAGGCGTCGACGCCCTGCGCGGGGGTCAGGCCGGTCAGCGGCGGGTACCAGTGGTAGCCGCCGAACACCTCGTCGGCGCCCTGCCCGGACTGCACGACCTTGATGGTCTGCGAGACCTGCTGGCAGAGCAGGTCGAACGCGACGACGTCGTGGCTGACCATCGGTTCGCTCATGACGCCCACGGCGTGCCCGAGGGCGCCGACGAGCTCGTCGCCGGTGACGCGGATGCGGTGGTGGTTCGTGGCGAACCGTTCGGCGATGGCATCGGAGTAGGCGAACTCGTCGCCCTCGCGGCCCCCGACGGACTCGAAACCGATCGAGTAGGTCGCCAGGTCGGTCTGCCCCTGCTCGGCGAGCAGCGCGGTGATGAGGCTGGAGTCCAGCCCGCCGGACAGCAGGACCCCGACGGGCACGTCGGCGACGGTGCGGCGCTCCACCGCCGTCCGCAGGGACGCCAGGACGGCGTCCTCCCAGTCCCGCTCGGTGAAACCGGCGAACTGCTCGCGCCGCACGTGGTCCGGCGACCAGTACCGGTGCTCCCGGGACGAGCCGTCGGCCTCGACCACCCGGACCGTGGCGGGCGGCAGTTTCCGGACGCCCTTCAGGACGGTGTGCGGGGCGGGCACGACGGCGTGCCACGTCAGGTAGTGGTGCAGCGCGACCGGGTCGATCGTCGTGTCGACGTCGCCCGCGGCCAGCAGCGCGGGCAGGCTGGAGGCGAACCGCAGCCGGCCCGGCGTCTCGGCCAGGTACAGCGGTTTGATCCCGAGCCGGTCGCGCATCAGCACCACGCGGCCGGTGTCGCGCTCGTGGACGACGACGGCGAACATGCCGATCAGGTGGTCCACGACGTCGGTGCCCCACCGGTGGTACCCCTTGACGACGACCTCGGTGTCGGAGGTCGAGACGAACCGGTAGCCGTACCCGATGAGTTCCTCGCGCAGCTGCGGGTAGTTGTAGACGCAGCCGTTGAAGACGGCGGTCAGCCCCAGCTCGGGGTCCTGCATGGGCTGGGCCCCGCAGGCGGACAGGTCGATGATCGACAGCCGCCGGTGCCCGAGGGCCACGCGGCCCTGGGCCCAGACGCCCTCGCCGTCGGGTCCGCGGGGAGCGAGCGTCTGCGACATCCGCTGGACCGCCGCGACGTCCGCCGCGCGCCCGTCGAACCTGACCTCACCGCAAAGACCGCACATGGCGCCCCATCCAACCCCGGGATCAGCCCGGCGGCCAGGTGAAGCCGCGCCCGCCGAGCACGTGGCCGTGCACGTGGAACACCGACTGCCCCACCGCGGTGCCGGTGTTGAAGACCAGCCGGTACTCACCCCCGCACCGCTCGTCGGCGATCCGCTGGGCGACCTCGACGAGCCGGGCC
Source organism: Kineococcus lubricus (assembly GCF_050871965.1). Taxonomy (NCBI): domain Bacteria; kingdom Bacillati; phylum Actinomycetota; class Actinomycetes; order Kineosporiales; family Kineosporiaceae; genus Kineococcus; species Kineococcus lubricus. The sequence continues at coordinate 63,469 of NZ_JBJLSK010000016.1, read as the reverse complement.
AGGGTCGCGGGGGCGGCCGCGGCGAGCTCGGCGACGTTCTCGTACCGCTCGCGCGGGATCACCAGGACGTGGACGGGGGCCTGGGGGGCGATGTCCTCGAAGGCGACGACGAGGTCGTCGGAGTGGACGATCGTGGCGGGGACCTCCCCGGCCACGATCTTGAGGAACAGGTCGTCGGGGGCGCGTTCGACGCGGGAGACCTCGGCCATGCCCGCACGGTACCGGCGGGGCGCCTGGAGGGAACGTTGTGCCGCCGGGGGCGGACGGGACCGCGAAGATCTTCGGGTTGGATGTCAACCGTGACCCTGCGTGACACGTCTACTCGCTGTGAGGGTGGTGGAGGAGCTCGTGGTCGGCGCTGACGACCCCCGCTCGTGGTCGGCCGACGAGGCCGTCGGCGCGCTGTACGCGGCGCACTGGCAGCGGCTCGTCGCGCTCGCGGCGTCCCTGCTGGGCGGGTCCGCGAGCGCCGAGGAGGTCGTCGCCGACGCCTTCGTCACCCTGCACCGGCGGTGGGCGGGGCTGGCGGACAAGGGGTCCGCGGTCGCCTACCTGCGCACGAGCGTGGTGAACGGCGCACGCGACGTGCTGCGGCACCGGGTGGTGGCCGACCGCCGCCGCCCGCTGCCCGACCCGGCGCCGGAGGGCCCGGAGGAGCACGCGGTGCGGGCCAGCGAGCACCGCACGGTGCTGGCGGCCCTGGAGTCGCTGCCGGCGCGGCAGCGGGAGGTCTTGGTGCTGCGGTACCAGGGGGAGATGTCCGAGCAGGACATCGCCGACGCCCTCGGCATCAGCCGGGGTGCGGTCAAGACGCACGCGCACCGCGGGTTGTCCGCGCTGCGCGAGGTGATGAGCCGCGAGGTGAACCCGTGAACGACCAGACCCCGCTGGGCCCGCTGCCGGACCCGGACGGCGACGACGACCTCAGCCCCACCGCGCGGCAGCTGCGCGACGCGCTGGCCGCGCGGGCCGCCGGGGTGGCACCGACCGACCGTCTCGAGGAGATCCGCATGAGCAGCCGAGCCCGCCGTCGTCGTACCCGCGCCTGGGCCGCGGTGGCCGGGGCCGCCGCCGCCGTCGTCGTGGGCGGTGGGGCGTACGCCGTGACCCAGCGCGGCGGGGACGAGGTGCGGGTCGTGGCCGCCGCGTCGTCGTCGGAGGCGTCGGAGGCACCGGGGGCGCCGGCGGCGTCGCCGGAGCCGTCCACGGCCCCCGCGTCGTCCGCCCCGGCGTCGTCGCCGGCGGCGCCGCGGTCGGGCGGTGCCCCGACGTCGTCCGCGCCGCGGTCGGCGGGTACCGCCTCGACGGCTCCGGTGCAGCCACTGCCCTCGGGCGCGGCGTCGGTCCCGGTGTACTGGCTCGGCGGGCAGCCGGCGAAGCTGTTCCGGGAGTACGTGGCGGCCGGCGACGGCGCGAACGACGCGACGAACGCGCTGCGCGCCATGCTGGCCGGCGCCCCGGGCGACCCGGACTACTCCAGCCCGTGGTCGGCGGACCCCTCGGCCCAGGTGACCGCCTCCGGCGGGCAGCTGGTCGTGGACCTGTCCCCGGCGGCCGCGGCGGGGACGGCCGCGGACCCGGCGGCGGCGCTCCAGCAGCTGGTCCACACCGTGACGGCGGCGGCGGGGTCGAACGACCCGGTCGTGGTCCGCGTCGACGGCGCGACCCGCCCGACGCTGTTCGGGACGCCGGTCCCGGCGGAGCTGACCCGCGCCCCGCAGGCCGACGTGCAGGCCCCGGCGTGGATCACGAGGGTCGTGCCGGGGTCGGGGTCGGTGACGGTCGAGGGCGTCGGGACGGCCTTCGAGGGGACGCTGCTGTACACGGTCACCGACGCGGCGGGGACCGAGGTGGCGCGGGACGCGGTGCAGGCGGGGGCGAACGGGACGTTCGGGGAGTTCTCCTTCACCGCGCGGGTGCCGGCGGGGACGTACACCGTCGCGGTGTCCGCCCCCGACGAGTCGAACGGCGAGGGCACCCCGGGCGTGGGCGACACCAAGGACGTCACCGTCCGTTGACGCCGGTCCGGGGCCCGTCACCCGGACGGCTCAGGTCCGCACGCACAGCTGCCGATCCTCCTGGAACGTCGCCGTCCCGGACCACCGGGCCGGGACGTCGAGGATCCAGCAGCGGGTCGGGAGGCACACGATGACGACCACCACCACGGGCCGGGAGCGACGGGCTCCCGTGCGGCCCACCGGGCAGGAGCGGACCTTCTCCGCCGACGAGCTGATCGTCTCCAAGACCGACCCGCGCGGGATCATCACCTACGCCAACGACGTCTTCCTGCGCGTCGGCGCGTTCGAGCGCCACGAGGTCATCGGGCAGCCGCACAACGTCATCCGGCACCCCGACATGCCCAAGGCCGTCTTCAAGCTGCTGTGGGACACCGTCTCCAGCGGCCGGGAGCTGTTCGCCTACGTCAACAACCTCGCCGCGGACGGCGCGAACTACTGGGTCCTGGCCCACATCACCCCCAGCCTGGACCGCTCCGGGCGGGTCGTGGGGTACCACTCGAACCGCCGCCGGCCCCACCCTGAGGGTGTGCGCGCCGCGAGCGCGCTCTACGACCGGCTGCTGGCCGAGGAGCGCCGCCACAGCGGCGGCAAGGCGGCCGTGGAGGCCTCCAGCGCGCTGCTGGCGCAGCTGCTCGCCGAGCGCGGCGTCTCCTACGAGGAGTTCGTCTGGTCCATCGTCCCCGAGGAGGTCTGATCGTGAAGCTGTTCAACGGTCGCGGCGGGCCGTCGCCCGCGGGCGAGGTGGCCCTGTACCGCGAGCTGGTCCGCCAGGTCGCCGACGTGTGCGACCAGGCCGCCGCCGGTGACCTCGAGGCCCGCGTGGCGGGGGTCCCGGGGTCGGAGGCGGTGCCGGAGCTGGCCCGCCTGGCGGACTCGGTCAACCGGTCCCTGGACGTCTCCGACGCCTTCGTGCGCGAGGCCGGGGAGGTCCTGACCGCCGCCGCCGACGGGCGGTTCCACCGCCGGCTGCTGCTGGGGGGCCTGGGCGGGGCTTTCCGCCACTCCGCCTCCGCCATCAACTCCGGGCGCACCACGATGCAGGCCGGGAGCGCCGCCGTCGAGGGGGCCCGCACGACCCGCCTGGCGCTGGCCGACGACTTCGAGGCGGGGGTGCTCGGGGTGTCCGAGCAGCTCGCCACCGCCTCCACCGAGCTCAGCGCGTCCGCGCAGGGACTGGCGACCGCGGCCGGCGCGGCCAGCGAGGAGGCCGACCAGGCGGCGCTGACCATGCAGGCGCTCACCGAGGCCTCGCGCGAGATCCAGCAGGTCGTCTCGGTCATCAACGCGATCGCGGACCAGACGCGGCTGCTGGCGCTGAACGCGACGATCGAGGCGGCCCGGGCCGGGGAGGCCGGCAAGGGCTTCGCCGTGGTCGCCGCCGAGGTCAAGGAGCTGGCCGACCAGTCCGGGCGCGCCACCGAGCAGGTCAGCCAGCGCGTCGACAGCATCCGCCAGAACGCCCAGGACGCCGTGCGCGCCATCACCGGGATCGGCAGCACGATCGTGGAGATGAACGGCCTCGTCGACGGCGTGCGCACCGCCGTCGACGGCTCCTCCGGCTGGGGCGGGGCGCAGGACACCACCGGGCTGTCGCAGCTGGCCGAGGAGCTGCGCAGCCAGATCAGCGGCTTCCTGGCGGGCATGCGCGGCTGAGCCGCGCGCCGCTCAGCGCCCGGAGAACCGGTCCCGCAGCTTCGAGAACACCCCCTGGTGGGTCTCGGACAGCTTCCCGGAGGGGCGCACCTCGCCGCGCAGCTCGGCGAGCCGGCGCAGCAGCTCCTCCTGCTCCTCGTCGAGGTCGCGGGGGGTGACGACCTCCAGGGTGATCAGGAGGTCGCCGCGGCCCTGGGCGCGCAGGTGCTCGGCGCCCTTCTGCTTGAGGGTGACGACCTCACCGGCCTGCGCCCCGGGTCGGACGTCGACCTCCTCGGCGCCGTCGAGGGTCTCCAGCGGGATCGTCGCGCCGAGCGCGGCCGCGGTCATCGGCACCTGCAGGGTGCACAGCAGGTCGTCACCGGAGCGGGAGAACACCGGGTGCGGGCGTTCGTGGATCTCGACGTAGAGGTCACCGGGCGGGCCGCCGGCGGTGCCGACCTCGCCCTGGGAGGCCAGCTGGATGCGGGTGCCGGTGTCGACGCCGGCGGGGATGCGGATGGTCATCGGGCGACGGGCGCGGACGCGGCCCTCCCCGGAGCACTCCAGGCACGGCGAGGGCAGGACGGTGCCGAAGCCGCGGCAGGTGGGGCAGGCCTGCGTCGTCATGACCTGGCCGAGCAGCGAGCGCACGACCCGCTGCACCGAGCCCTGCCCGTGGCAGATGTCGCAGGTCTGCGGGCTCGTGCCGGGCTGGCAGCAGGACCCCTTGCAGGTGGGGCACAGGATCGCGGTGTCGACCTGGATGGACCGCTCGCCGCCGAAGGCCGCCTCGGCGAGGTCGACGTCGACGCGGATGAGCGCGTCCTGGCCGCGCTGGGTGCGGCTGGCGGGCCCGGCGCCGCGGCCGCCGCCGCCCTGGCCGAAGAAGGCGTCCATGATGTCGGAGAACCCGAACCCGGCGCCGAAGCCGCCGCCGGGGCCACCGGCCCCCGCGCCGCCGCGGTCGTAGGCGGACCGCTTCTCGGGGTTGGACAGCGTCTCGTAGGCCTGGGAGACCTCCTTGAACTGCTCCCCCGCCTCGGGGTTCACGTCGGGGTGCAACTTGCGCGCGAGCTTGCGGTACGCGCGCTTGATGTCCTCCGTGGAGGCGTCCTTGGAGACGCCGAGGACGTCGTAGTAGTCGCTCACGAGGTCGGGTCTCTCCTGTCGGTTCTGAGCACTGCGAAGATCACTGCGCGAGGATCCGCGAGACGTAGCGTGACACCGCACGCACCGCGGCCATCGTCGTCGGGTAGTCCATCCTGGTCGGGCCGAGGACGCCGAGCCGGGCCAGGACCGTCTCGGTGCCGTAGCCGCTGGTGACCACGGAGGTGCCGTCCAGTCCCAGGTGCAGGTTCTCCGCACCGATCCGGACGGTGAGGCCGCCGCGCCCGCCGGAGCCGGCGTCCTCCTCCTCGGCGAGCTCCTGCACCAGGCGCAGCAGCACGACGTGCTCCTCGAGGGCCTCGAGGACGTTGCCGAGGGACGTGGACAGGTCGGCGCCCTTGACGAGGTTCGCGGTGCCGGCGATGACCACGCGCTCCTCCAGGGAGGCGCTGAGGCAGTCCCCCAGCGCGGCGGCGACCTCGGCGGCGACCGCCATGTCCTCCGGCGGGGTCTGCTGGACGAGGTCGGTCAGCCCCTCGCGGGCCTCGCGCAGCCGCTTGCCCCCGACGGAGGCGTTGATCCGGGTGCGCAGGGTCGCCAGCGCGACGGCCAGGTCGTCGGCGTCGGTGGCCGAGCGGATGTCCAGGACGCGCTGCTCGACGCGGCCGGAGTCGGTGATGAGGACCAGCAGCGCGCTGCGGCCGCCGACGCCGACGAGCTCGACGTGCCGGACGCCGGCGCGGCTGAGCGAGGGGTACTGCACGACGGCGGCCTGCCGGGTGATCTGGGCGAGCAGCCGGACGGTGCGGTCGACGACGTCGTCGAGGTCGTCGGCGCCGTGCAGGAACGTCTCGATGGCCCGCTTCTCGGCCGCCGACATGGGTTTGACGTTGGCGAGGCGGTCCACGAACAGGCGGTACCCCTTGTCGGTGGGGATCCGCCCGGCGCTGGTGTGCGGCTGGGTGATGTACCCCTCCTCCTCCAGCACGGCCATGTCGTTGCGGATGGTCGCGGGCGAGACGCCGAGGGCGTGGCGCTCCACGAGGGTCTTGGACCCGACGGGCTCGTGGCTGGAGACGTAGTCCTCGACGATGGCCCGCAACACCGCGAGCCTGCGGTCGTCGCTCATCCGTCCCTCCCTGCTCCGGCACCCGGTGCTCTGCTCCCGCGCGTCTGGCACTCAACGCGCGCGAGTGCCAAGTCTAGGCGCTCGCGCCCCGGTCGCGCCTCCCCCGCCGGCCCGCGGGGCGTGGTTAGCGTTCCCCCGTGACCCGCTACGACGACCGGTACGGCGCCGACGTGCTCTCCGCCGACCCGCACGCCCGCAACCGCCCCAGGCCCACCCACCGCGACGAGCCCGCCGTGCGCGGCCTGGTCGTCGAGGACGTCGACACCGGCTGGGTCGGCGCGGTCGTGCGGGTGGAGAAGAGCGGCGGGGTGCACGTCGTCGTCCTGGAGGACGCGAAGGGCCGCACCCGCACCTTCCCGCTGGGACCGGGGTTCTGGGTGGACGGGCAGCCGGTGCGGCTCGTGGCGCCCCGGGCCGCGGGCCCGGCCCGGCCGACCCGCACGGCCAGCGGGTCGGTGGCCGTCGCCGGCGCCCCCGCCCGGACCGCGCGGGCCTCGCGCCTGCTCGTGGAGGGCCGGCACGACGCCGAGCTCGTCGAGAAGGTCTGGGGCGACGACCTGCGCGTCGAGGGCGTCGTGGTGGAGATGCTCGACGGGGTCGACGACCTCGACGCGGCCATCCGCTCCTTCGGCCCGGGGCCGGGGCGGCGGATCGGCGTCCTCGTGGACCACCTGGTGCCGGGGTCGAAGGAGTCGCGGATCGTCGCCGGCGTCGGGAAGAGCCCGCACGTGCTCGTGGTGGGGCACCCGTTCGTCGACGTGTGGCAGTCGGTGCGGCCGCAGCGGCTGGGCTGGACGGCGTGGCCGGCGATCCCGCGCGGGCAGGACTGGAAGAAGGGGGTCCTGGCCGAGCTGGGCTGGCCGCGCGCCACCCAGGCCGACGTCGCGCAGGGCTGGAAGCGGATCCTGGGGACGGTGCGCACGTACGCCGACCTGGAGCCGGCGCTGCTGGGCCGGGTGGAGGAACTCGTCGACTTCGTGACCGCCGACCTGGCGGACCGCTGAGGGAACGGTCACGATCGAGGGGTGAGCCAACCCCCGTACCCGCCGCAGCAGCCCTACGCCCCGGTCCCGATGTCGCCGTCGGACGAGCGGATGTGGGGGATGTTCGGGCACCTGTCCGCGATCGCCGCGAGCTTCGTGACGCTGCCGTTCCTGGGCCCGCTGATCCTGTTCCTGGTGTTCAAGGACCGCAGCGGGTTCGTGCGCGGGCACACCTCCGAGGCGCTGAACATGACGATCTCGCTGATCGTCTACGAGGCGGTGCTGTTCGTCCTCTGCTCGGTCCTGGCGCTGTTCACCTTCGGCCTGTCGTACGGCCTCATGGTGGTGCCCGGCGTCGTCGCGCTGATCTTCACGATCCTCGCGGCGGTCGCGGCCAACCAGGGGCGCGCCTACCGCTACCCGCTGATCTTCCGGGTGGTGCGCTGAGGTTCACGCCACCGCGCGCAGGTCCCCGGCGGGGTCGGCCCCCAGCGGGACCAGCGCGACGGTCGTGACCCCGGCCCGCTCGTGGTCGGCGAGCCGCCGGCGCACCGCGTCGACGGACCCCACCAGGCTCGTCGCCTCCACCAGGCCCGCCGGGACCCGCTGCACGGCCTCGTCCTTGCGCCCGGCGAGGTAGAGGTCCTGCACGGCGTCGACGGCGTCGCCGAAACCGAGGCGGCGGCCGAGGTCGGCGTAGAAGTTCTGCTCCCGCGAGCCCATGCCGCCGACGTACAGGGCGATGAGCTCGCGCACCGGGCGTTCGGCCCGCGCGCGCTCGTCGCCCGTCGCGCCGGTCAGCACGAACGGCACCGAGGCCGTCACCGCGAAACCCCCCACCGGCCGGGTGCGGCGCGCGAACCCCGCGCGCAGCCGGTCGAACGACTCCGCGGAGTTCTCCGGGACCAGGAACGAGGGCAGCCAGCCGTCGGCGATCTCCCCCGCCAGCTCGACGTTGCGGGGGCCGACGGCCGCCAGGTGGATCGGCAGGTCGGGCCGGGGGGCGGGCTGCATGAGCTTGAGGGGCACACCCGGGCCGCCCGGCAGCGGCAGTTCCAGGTGGGCCCCGGTGAACCGCGACTCCTCGCGGGCCAGCAGCCTGCGGACCACCTCGACGTACTCGCGCGTGCGGGCCAGGGGCTTGGCGAAGGGCTGGCCGTACCAGCCCTCGGCGACCTGCGGGCCCGAGACGCCCAGCCCGAGCCGGAACCGGCCGCCGGACAGCCCGTCGAGGGTGGCCGCCGTCATGGCCGTGGAGGCCGCGGCGCGGGCGGGGATCTGCAGGACGGCCGACCCGAGCCCGATGCGGCTGGTCCGCGCCGCGAGCCAGCCGAGCACGCTGACGGCGTCGGTGCCGTACGCCTCGGCGACCCAGGCGGAGGCGAACCCGGCGTCCTCGGCGGCGCGGGTCAGGTCCAGGGCCCGGGCCGCGGCGGGCCCGACGGGGCCGGTGAGGTAGCCGAGGCTCAGTCCGAGGTCCATCCCCGCACGCTACGGGACGGCCGCGCGACCCCCTTGCCGCCGCCGGTCCCGCCGGGCATCCTGTGCCCCGTCCGTGCGGTTCCCGTGAAGACGCGCCCGGACCCCACCCCTCGACCGCCGCGGTCGACGACGCGAAGGACCCACCGTGCTCCGTACCCCCCTGCTGCGCCGCCTCTGCGCGTCCGCCTCCCTGACCGCCGCCGTGGCCGGCGCCGGACTGGTGGCCACCGCCGCCCCCGCGGCGGCCGCGACCTGCTCCGACGTCGAGGTCGTCTTCGCCCGGGGCACCGGCGAGGCGCCGGGCCTGGGCATCGTCGGCGGGCCGTTCGTGCGGGCCCTGACCAGCCAGCTCAGCGACCGGTCCGTCGCCTCGCACGCCGTCGACTACGCCGCGAACACCTCCCAGACCAGCGCCGGTCCCGGGGCGAGCGCCATGAGCGCGCACGTGCGCTCGGTCGCCGCGCAGTGCCCGGGCACCCGTTTCGTCCTCGGCGGGTACTCCCAGGGGGCCACGGTGACCGACATCGCCCTCGGCATCCGGACGGGGACCACCACGGGCACGCCGGTGCCGGCTGAGCTGGCCGGGCGGGTGGCGGCCGTCGTCGTCTTCGGCAACCCGCTGGGGCTGAGCGGGCGCACGATCGCCACGGCCAGCCCGACCTACGGGCCGCGGTCGAAGGACTACTGCAACAGCAGCGACACCGTCTGCGGCAGCGCCCCCAAGACGGGCACGGGCGGTCACCTCAGCTACGCGACGAACGGGTCGACGACCGCCGGGGCGCAGTTCGCGGCGGGCCTCGTCCGCGCCGGCGGGTCCCCCACGGACCCGGGCCCGGCCCCCAGCACGTGCGTGCGGGACAGCACCCGCGCGCACGTCGCCGCCGACCGCGCCGTCAGCGTGTTCGGCCGCGCCTACGCCCGGGGCAGCCGGGACGACCTGGGCCTGGTGAGCAGCTACGTCACCGTGTCGCTGCGCGCCGTCGACGGCGGGTGGGAGCGCGTCGCGTCCTGCTGACCGGACTCCTCAGCGGGCGGGGTCGAGCAGCCGGCGCACCACCGCGTCGGCCAGCAGCCGGCCCCGCCGCGTGAGGGCCACCCGGCCGCCCGCGGCGGGTTCGAGCAGCCCGTCGAGCAGGAGCTGGGCCGCCTGCGGGCGCACGTCCCACCAGGCGGGGTCGAAACCCTCCGCCAGCCGCGAGAGCAGCAGGACGTCCTCGACGCGGCGGTCGTCGGCGGTGAGGACCTCGCGGGCGTACGCCGGTGACTGCCCGGCCCCGAGGCGGCCGGCGTAGGCGGTGGGGTGCTTCACGTTCCACCACCGCACGCCGCCGACGTGGCTGTGCGCGCCGGGACCGATCCCCCACCAGTCCCCGCCGCGCCAGTAGGCGAGGTTGTGGGCGCAGGCGAACCGGGGCTCGCGGGCCCAGTTGCTCACCTCGTACCAGGAGAACCCGGCGGCGGCGAGGGTGTCGTCGACGATCTCGTACTTGTCGGCCTCGTCGTCGTCGGAGGGTTCGGGGACCTCCCCGCGGCGCATCTGACCGGCGAGCCTGGTGCCCTGCTCGACGATGAGCGCGTAGGCCGAGACGTGGTCGGGGGCGCAGTCCAGCGCGGCGTCCAGGCTGCGGCGCAGGTCGTCGTGCGACTCCCCCGGGGTGCCGTAGATGAGGTCGAGGCTGACCTCGAGCCCGGCCTCGCGGGCCCAGCGGACGGCGAGGGGGACGCGGGCGGGGTCGTGGGTGCGTTCCAGGACGGCCAGGACGTGCGGGACGGCGGACTGCATCCCGAAGGAGACCCGGGTGAAGCCCGCCTCCCGCAGCCGCTGCAGGCTCTGCGGGGTCACCGAGTCCGGGTTGGCCTCGGTGGTGACCTCGGCGCCGGGGGCGATCCCGAACCCCTCGCGCACCGCGGCGAGCATCGCGGCGAGGTCGTCGGCCGGCAGCAGCGTGGGGGTGCCGCCGCCGAAGAACACCGTCTGCGCCGGGCGCGCGGCGGCGCCGAGGACGCCGGCGGCCATCCGCACCTCGGCCGCGGCGGTGCCGGCGTAGGCGGCCTGGGAGCCGCCGCCGCCGAGCTCGGTGGCGGTGTAGGTGTTGAAGTCGCAGTAGCCGCAGCGCACCGAGCAGAACGGGACGTGCAGGTAGACGCCGAAGGTGCGCCCGGCCGCGCCGTCCAGGGCGTGCGGGGGCAGGGATCCGTCGGCGGGGACGGTCTCGCCGTCGGGCAGGGTGCTGGGCACCCCTCCAGTGTCGCCCGTCGCGGCCGATGCCCGGGTACCCCTAGGGGGTAGGGGTTGCACTCGACACCCCAGGGGGGTATCAAGGAGCCATGGAGCACGGGCCCGGGTACGCCGGGGAGAAGACGGAGGTCCTCAAGCGGCTGCGCCGCGTCGAGGGCCAGGTGCGCGGTCTGCAGCGGATGGTCGAGGAGGACGCGTACTGCATCGACGTCCTGACCCAGGTCTCCGCGGCCACCAAGGCCCTGCAGGCGGTCGCCCTGTCCCTCCTGGACGACCACCTCGGGCACTGCGTGGCGCACGCCGCCGCCGAGGGCGGCGCCGTGGCCGACGAGAAGATCAAGGAAGCGAGCGCGGCGATCGCGCGGTTGGTGAGGTCCTGATGAACCGGTTCGGCGTGTCCGGCATGACGTGCGGCCACTGCGTGGCGGCGGTGACCGAGGAGGTCTCGGCCCTGCCGGGCGTGGAGTCGGTGCGGGTCGACCTCGTCGCCGGCGGCACCTCCACCCTCACGATCACCAGCGCCTCCCCGCTCGACCGCGCGGCCGTCGCCGCCGCCGTCGACGAGGCGGGCTACGAACTGGCGGACTGACGTGACCACCACCAGCGGTCCCGTCGAGCTCCTCATCGGCGGCATGACCTGCGCCTCGTGCGCGAACCGCATCGAGAAGAAGCTCAACCGGATGCCGGGCGTCGAGGCGAGCGTGAACTACGCCACCGAGAAGGCCACCGTGCGGCTCCCCGCGGGCACCGGCGTCGCCGAGGCCATCGCCGTCGTGGAGAAGACGGGGTACACCGCCGCGCTGCCCGCGCCCGACCCCGAACCCGCTGCGCCGCAGGAGGACCCGGCCACGACCGAGCTCGGCCGCCGGCTCGCGGTCACGGCCGCCCTCGGGCTGCCCGTGCTGCTGCTGTCGATGGTCCCGGCCCTGCAGTTCGCGAACTGGCAGTGGCTGGCGTTCGCGCTGACCTCCCCCGTCGTCGTCTGGGGGGCGTGGCCGTTCCACCGCGCGGCCGTCGTGAACGCCCGGCACGGCGCGGCGACCATGGACACCCTCGTCAGCCTCGGGGTCGCCGCGGCCTACCTGACGTCCGTGGCCTCGCTGTTCCTCGGCGACGCCGGGATGCCCGGGATGCACATGGAGTTCGCCCTGCTGGGCTCGGCCGGGGACGAGCTGTACCTCGAGGTCGCGGCCGTCGTGACCGTCTTCGTCCTGGCCGGGCGGTACCTGGAGGCCCGCGCGCGGCGCCGGTCGGGAGCCGCGCTGCGGGCGCTGCTCGCCCTCGGCGCCAAGGACGTCGCGGTCCTGCGGGCCGGGGCCGAGGTGCGCGTGCCCGTGGCCGACCTGCGCACCGGGGAGGACTTCGTGGTCCGCCCCGGGGAGACCGTCGCCACCGACGGCACCGTCCGCGAGGGCGCCTCCGCCGTCGACCAGAGCCTGCTCACCGGCGAGTCCGTCCCGGTGGAGGTCGGCGTCGGGGACGGCGTCGTCGGCGGCACCGTCAACGCCGGGGGCCGGCTCGTCGTGCGCGCCACCCGCGTCGGCGCCGACACCCAGCTGGCCCGCATCGGCCGCACCGTCGAGCAGGCCCAGTCCGGCAAGGCCGCGGCGCAGCGGCTCGCCGACCGCGTCTCGGGGATCTTCGTGCCCGTCGTCCTCGTCGGGGCGCTGGCCACGTTCACGGGCTGGCTGCTGGCGGGCACCCCCGCACCGGAGGCGCTGACCGTCGCCGTGGCCGTCCTCGTCATCGCCTGCCCCTGCGCCCTGGGCCTGGCCACCCCGACGGCCCTGCTCGTGGGGACCGGCCGCGGCGCGCAGCTCGGCATCCTCGTCAAGGGGCCCGAGGCGCTGGAGTCGACCCGGCGCGTCGACACCGTGGTCCTGGACAAGACCGGGACCGTGACCACCGGGCGGATGTCCCTGGTCGCCGTGGTCCCCGCGCCGGGGGTCTCCGAGGACGACCTGCTGCGGTGGGCGGGCGCGCTGGAGGACGCCTCCGAGCACCCCGTCGGGCGGGCCGTCGCCGCGGCGGCGCGCGCCCGCGGACCGCTGCCGCAGGTCACCGACGTCACCGCGGTGCCGGGGGCCGGGATCGGCGGCGTCGTCGACGGCGTTCCGCTGCGGGCCGGGCGCCCCTCCTGGATCGGGCTGGACCTGCCCGCGGAACTGGTGGAGGCGTTGCGGGAGAACGAGTCCGCCGGCCGCACGGCCCTCCTCGTGGCCTCCGAGCGGCCGCTGGGGGTGCTGGCCGTGGCCGACACCGTGCGCGACACCAGCGCCGCCGCCGTCGAGGGGTTCCGGCGCCTGGGCCTGCACCCGGTCCTGCTGACCGGGGACAACGAGCGCACCGCCCGCGCCGTGGCCGCCTCCGTGGGGATCGACGACGTCGTGGCCGGGGTCCACCCCGAGGACAAGGTCGCCCACGTCGCCGCGCTGCAGGAGCGCGGACGGGTCGTCGCGGTCGTCGGCGACGGCGTGAACGACGCCGCGGCCCTGGCCACCGCCGACCTCGGCATCGCGATGGGCTCGGGCGCCGACGCGGCCATCGAGGCCGGTGACCTCACCCTGGTGCGCGCCGACCTGGAGGCCGCCGTGGACGCGGTGCGCCTGTCCCGCCGGACGCTGTCGACGATCCGCGGGAACCTGTTCTGGGCCTTCGCCTACAACGTCGCCGCACTGCCGCTGGCGGCGGCGGGGCTGCTGAACCCGGTCGTGGCGGCCGCGGCGATGGCGTTCTCGTCGGTGTTCGTCGTCACCAACTCCCTGCGGCTGCGCCGCTTCCGCTGACGCCCCTCCACCGGGCGTCCACGAGCCGGTCCCCCACGGCGCGGCGAGGGCAGGTCAGGGCAGGGCGTTGGCGCGGGCGACCCCGCCGTACCAGCGGGCGCTGGGCTTGGGGGTGCGGGCGAACGTCTCGGGGTCCCAGCTCACGAGCCCGAAGGTGGGCCGGTACCCCGAGGCCCACTCGTAGTTGTCCAGCAGGCTCCAGTGCAGGTAGCCCCGCACGTCGATCCCCCCGGCCAGGCAGTCGTGGACCCCTTCCAGCGCGGCGCGGGTGTAGGCGGTCCGCCGGGTGTCGTCGGCGGTGGCGATCCCGTTCTCGGTGACCAGCAGCGGCACCCCGCCGGTCAGTTCCCACGCCGAGCGCAGGCCGTCGGCCGCGGCGGCGGGGTAGAACTCCCAGCCGGTCAGGGTGGTCTCGACGTCCTCGCGCACGGGCAACGGGCCGTCGGGGCCGATGAACGTGCGGGTGTACGCCTGGACGCCGAGGAAGTCGTTGCCCTTCGCCGCCTCCAGGTACCAGTCGTCGCGGGGGTGGCCGTACTCGGCGAGCCGGTCGTCGGCGCCGGGTTCGCCGGTGCTCGCGAACGCCTGCGTCGCCACCGTCCACCCGGACTTGACCCCCCGGACCTGGGAGAGCACGTCGCGGGCGCGTTCGTGCGCGGCCAGGAGCTGGTCGGCGACGTGCAGGTCGGGGTTCGGCAGCCCGTGCGCGACGAGGTTGGAGGCGTCCTCCCCGCCGGCCAGCATCGCGGCGATGTTCGGCTCGTTGACGGTGCAGACCCACTCGACGTCGCGGACGACGGGCAGGGCGGCCTCGACGTAGCGGCCGAAGCGGTCGGCGGCGTCGTCGGCCCGCCAGAACCCGTCGCGCTCGAACCAGCGGGGCACCGTGAAGTGCAGCAGCGTCACGACGGGTTCGACGCCGAACTCCCGGCAGGTGTCGACCATCCGCCGGTAGTGGTCGACCGCGGCGCGGGAGAAGAACCCGCGCTCGGGTTCGACGCGCGCCCACTCGACGCTGAACCGGTAGGAGTTCAGCCCGAGGTCGGCCAGGACGCGGACGTCCTCGCGGTAGCGGTGGTAGCTGTCGGCGGCGTCCCCGGACGGTTCCACGATCCCCCAGGCCGCGGCCAGGGCGGGGTCGTGCTCGTGGACCCACCAGTTGCTGCCGACGTTGCCGCCCTCGACCTGGTGGGCGGCGGTGGCCGCTCCCCAGAGGAACCCGTCGGGGAAGGTCCGCATGGTGGTGCTCCTATCGCGTGCGTGCGGGGTTCGGGACGGCGTCGAGCAGGGACACCGTGTAGGGGTCGGTGGGGTGCTGCAGGACCTGCGCGGTCGGGCCGCGCTCGACGACGCGCCCGGCGTGCAGCACGAGGACCTCGTCGGTGATGAGGCGGGCGCTGAGCAGGTCGTGGGTGATGTAGAGCAGGGAGACGCCGAGGCGGGCGCGCAGGTCCTCCAGCAGGGCCAGGACCCCGGCGCGCAGCGTCACGTCCAGCATCGAGACGGGTTCGTCGGCGACGATGACCTGCGGTTCGCAGGCCAGCGCGCGGGCGATGACGACCCGCTGCCGCTGGCCGCCGGAGAGCTGGTGCGGCAGTTTCTGCGCGAACTGCGAGGTGGGGGTGAGCCCGACGGTCTCCAGCAGCTCGTGGACCCGCCGGGTCGCCTGCGCCCCCTTCAGGCCGGTGTGGTTCACGACGGGCCGGGTGAGGGCGTACTCGACGGTGTGCAGCGGGTTCAGCGCGGCGTAGGGGTCCTGGAACACCATCTGCACGTCCCGGTGCAGCCGCTTGAGCTCGCGCCGCTTCAGCCGGCCGACGTCGAGGTCGCCGAACCGGACGGACCCGGCGGTGGGGGCCTCGATGCCGGTGATCATCCGGGCGATGGTCGACTTCCCGGACCCGCTCTGGCCGACCAGGGCCAGCGACGCGCCGGGTTCGAGGGTGAAGGAGACGTCGCGGACGGCGTGGACCTCCTCCTCCCCGCGCCGCGGCGGGGGGTACGTCTTGGACACGGCCTCGACGACGACCGGGGTGCCGCCGGCCGGGGGCGCCGGGCGGGGCCGCAGCGACCGGTCCTCGAACCCGGGCAGCGAGACGACCTCGGCGCGCGGGTCGGCGTAGTGGCTCAGCAAGTGCCGGGTGTAGTCGTCGCGCGGGTCGGTGTGGATCTGCCGGGAGGTCCCGTCCTCCACGATCCGGCCCTCGTGCATGACCAGGACGCGCTCGGTGGCCTCCAGGACGATCCCGAGGTCGTGGCTGATGAGGACGGCGGTGAACCCCTCGGTGCGCTGGAGGTCGACGATCGTGTCCATGACGGCGTGCTGGACGAGCACGTCGAGCGCGGTCGTCGGTTCGTCGAACACCACCAGCTGCGGGTCGAGGGAGAGGGCCAGCGCGATGGAGACGCGCTGGCGCATCCCGCCGGACAGTTCCCCGGGGAACCGGGCCAGGACGCCGGGGTCGAGCTCGACCTTGGCCAGCAGCTCGGTCGACCGGTCGTGCCAGCGGGCCCGCTCGACGTGGCCGTGGGCGCGGTAGATGTCGGTGAAGTGGTCCCGGACGCGGCGCACCGGGTTCAGCGCGTTCATGCCCGACTGCAGGACCATCGCGAACCCGCCGCGGCGCTGCCGGCGCAGGGCCTCGTCGTCGAGGTCGCGGATGTCGTGCCCGCCGAAGAGGATCTGCCCGCCGTTGGTGCGGGCCGGGGGTTTCTGCAGACGCGTGACGGCGTACCCGAGGGTCGACTTGCCCGACCCCGACTCCCCCACCAGGCCGACGAACTCGCCGCGGCGCAGCCCGAAGGAGACGTGGTCGACGGCCTGGACGGGGCGGTGCCCGCTGGACTCGTAGACGACGGAGAGGTCGCGGACCTCGAGCAGGTCCTCCTCGACGACGGTCGGGGCGCTCACGCGGGACGACGCGGTGGTCATCGGTTCTTCCCTCCACGCAGCCGGGGGTTGCTCACGGCGTCGACGCCGAAGTTGACGAGCGTCAGGCTCATCGCCAGCAGGGCGATGCACAGGCCGGGGGCGAACAGCAGCGCCCACTGCCCGGTGAGCAGGGCGCTGGAGTTCTGGGCCCAGTAGATGATCGTCCCCCAGCTGACGACGGAGGTGTCGCCGAGGCCGAGGAACTCCAGGCCCGCCTCGGCCAGGATCGCCGAGGTCGCGGCGCCGAAGAAGCTCCCGACGATGAGCGAGGTCATGTTCGGCAGGATCTCCCGGAACACGATCCGCGGGGCGCTGTCGCCGGAGAACCGGGCCGCCTCGACGAAGTCGCGGGACCGCAGCGACCGGGTCTGCGAGCGCAGGACGCGCGCACCCCAGGCCCAGCCGGTGACGACGATGACGGCGATGATGACGCCGATCCCGCCGTTCTGCAGGTACGCCGCGATGACGATCATGAAGGGCAGGCCGGGGATGACCAGGAACAGGTTGACGACGAAGCCGATGACCTCGGCGGCCCAGCCGCGGGTGTAGCCCCAGGACAGGCCGACGAGGACGGCGACGACCGTGGCGAGCAGGCCGGCGCTGAACCCGACGAGGACGCTGACGCGGGCGCCGTGGATGAGCTGGGACAGGACGTCCTCGCCCGCGGCGGTGGTGCCCAGCCAGTGCGCCGCGCTGACGTCCTGGCTGCGCTCGAAGGTGTTCGTCTCGGCCCCGTACGGCGCCAGCAGCGGTGCGAGCAGGGCCACGAGGAGGAAGAACCCGAGGACGACGATCCCCACCCGGGCCTTGCCGTCGGACCAGATCGTCAGGAAGATCCGGCCCGCGGCGCGCCACGCGCTGGGGCCGCGCTGCACGGAGGGCTCTGCGGCGGTGCTTCCGGTGGTGGTCGTCATCGGGCTCACTTCCGGGTCCGCGGGTCGAGGAGGCCGTAGAGCACGTCGACGAGGAAGTTCGCGACGAGCACGCTGACGGTGATCATGAGGAACAGCGCCTGCATGAGCGGGTAGTCCTGGCCGATGACGGCGTTGAACAGCAGGTACCCGATGCCGGGGTAGCCGAAGACCTGCTCGACGAGCACCGAGCCGCCGACGACGCCGCCGAGGGACAGCCCGAAACCGGTGAGGTTGGGCAGGATCGCGTTGCGCGCGGCGTAGCGGACCGCGACGGTGCGCCCGCGCAGGCCGTTGGCCTCGGCGAAGGTCACGTAGTCGTCGCCCAGGGTGTTGATCATGGCGTTGCGCATGCCGAGGATCCACCCGCCCAGGGAGGTCAGCAGGATCGTCAGGGCCGGCAGGGCCGCGTGCGCGACCGCGTCGCCGAGGAAGTCGAGGCTGAACCCGGGGGTCGTGGTGGCCGAGTAGGCCCCCGTCGTGGGGAACCAGTGCAGGACGTACCCGAGGAAGAACAACAGCAGCAGGGCGGTCCAGAAGTACGGGAACGTCGACAGGAAGCTGCCGGTCAGGGTGGGCAGCGCGTCGAGCCAGGTGCCGCGCTTCCAGGCCGACGCGACGCCGACGAGGGTGCCGAGCAGGAAGGCCAGGACCGTGACGATCCCGACGAGCAGCAGGGTGTACGGCAGCGCCCGGGCGACCATCGAGGCGACGGTCTGCGGGTAGAAGGTGTAGGAGACGCCGAAGTCGAGGGTCACGACCTGCCGGAGGTACGACCCGTACTGGGCGAGGAGGTTGCCGTCGGGGACGCCGAGCTGGGCCTCGATGGCGGCCTTCGTGGCCGGGCTCACCGGCCCGTTCTGCGACAGCTTCGCCACCGCGGCGTCGGCCGGGGTGCCCGGCATGAGCCGCGGCAGGACGAAGTTGACGGTGACGGCGGCCCACAGCGTGAGGACGAACAGGCCGAGCCTGCCGAGCAGGTAGCGGCCGGGGAGGGGACCCCGGGACCGGGCCGCGGGGCGCGCGGGGGTTTCGAGGACGCTCACGCGGCGCCTCCGGCCAGCTTCAGCCGGGTGAAGATCCCCAGCGGCGCCGAGTCGTAGTTCTGCGGGGCCATGTACGGGTCGTCCTCGGTGGGCCACCCGACGAACTTCGCGTCGTTGTACAGCCCCCAGGACCCGCCGTGGTACAGGCCGATCACCGGGAGCTTGTCGTAGACCTGCTGCTGCAGCGCCCGCGCGACGGCGAGCTGCCGCGCCGGGTCGGTGGTGGACTTGAACTGCGCCAGCAGGTCGTCGACCTCGGGGTCGGAGAACCGCTCGTAGTTGGCCGCGGTGGTCTTGCCCACGTCGACCTTGAAGTCGCTGGACATGAGGTCGTTGAACGCGCGGAACACGTCACCGCCGCCCATGCCGCCGATGGCGGCCTCGAACTCCCCGTTGGCGATGGCCGACTGGTAGCCGGCGGGCTGGGGCAGGTTCATCGTCACCTCGACGCCGATCTCGCCGAGCTGGCGCTGGACCTCCTGGGCGGCCTTGGTCCAGTCGGAGTACCCGTTGGCCGACGTCAGCGCGAAGGAGAACTGCTCCCCGGCGGCGTCGACGAGCCGGCCGTCGCGCTGGGTGTACCCGGCGCGGGCGAACGCGGCGAGCGCGGCGTCGACGTCCTGCGCGACCCGCCCCTCGTCGGGGATGTCCGGGTTCAGCCAGTCCTGCTGGTTCGGCAGCATGAGGCCGGTCTGCCCGGCGGGGTCCATGTACCCCTCGCTGGCGACCTCGGCGATGCGCGCGCGGTCCAGGGCGAGGGAGAGCCCCCGGCGAACGTCGACGTCGTCGAAGGGGGCGACGGTGTGGTTCGGCATGAGCGCGATGATCCCGGCGGCCGGGAACCAGAACTTGTTGTGCGGGCTGGCCGCGCCCCACGTCCCCTCGACGTCGGAGATGAACGAGTAGCTCCAGTCGTACC
Organism: Kineococcus lubricus; assembly: GCF_050871965.1. NCBI lineage: Bacteria > Bacillati > Actinomycetota > Actinomycetes > Kineosporiales > Kineosporiaceae > Kineococcus > Kineococcus lubricus. The sequence continues at coordinate 44,282 of NZ_JBJLSK010000016.1, read as the reverse complement.
CGCGGGTCACGGTGTCGAGCTGGGAGTTCGTGCCCGGCAGGATCAGGTGGGCGATCTCGACCTCCTCGGCCTGCCAGTAGTCCTCGTTGCGGTCCATCGAGTACTGCTGGTCGGTGTAGTTGCCGAGCACGAAGGGCCCGGTGCCCACGGGGTCCTCGTTGCGGAACGTCGTGGGGTCGGCCACCTGCGACCACAGGTGCTGCGGGACGACGTACGTGACGCCGAGGACCGCGAGCGCGGGGACGTCGTCGGTCTGCAGGTGGAAGACGACGTGGTCGCCGGAGACCTCCACGGACTCCAGGTGCTGCCAGGCGCCCTTGAGGTCGAGCGCGGCGTGCTCCCGGATCAGGTCGAAGGTGAACTTCACGTCGTCGGCGGTGAACGGTTCCCCGTCGCTCCAGGTCGCCTGCCGGACGGTCACGTCGACGGTGCGGGGGTCGGGCAGTTCCCAGGACCGCGCGAGCCACGGGATCTGCTCGCCGTCGAGGGGGTTGATCAGGATCAGCGGTTCGTAGATCCACGTCGAGGCGGTCCGCTTGTTGGTGAGGAAGGGGTTGAAGTTCCGGTCGAACAGGGGGTTGCCCTTGTCCGCGTTGATGAGCATGGTGTCCCGCCCGATCGTCGGATCGGGTTGGCTGCGCACCTGCACGCTGCACCCGCCGAGCCCTGCGCCCACGAGGGCGGCGGCTCCACCGAACCCCGCGAGCACTCCCCGGCGACCCATCGCCGGTCCCTGCCGAAGCGTCATCGCTCGACCTCCACGTTCGTCGTGGAGATCAGCGTATGCGCTTACATCCCGGTGTCAACCGGCGGGCAGCTCTCCCGCAGCAGCACCTCGACCGGGAGCCGGGCCACCAGCCGCGGCGCCTGCGGCGCGGCGAGGCGGTCCACCACGGCCCGCACCGCGGCCCGGCCCAGGTCCGCCATCGGCTGGGCGACCGTCGTGATCGGCGGGTCGCTGAAGCGCGCCCCGTCGACCCCGTCGAACCCGGTGACGTAGACGTCGCCGGGCACCGACAGCCCCGCCGCCCGGACCGCGTCCAGCGCACCCAGGGCCGACTGGTCGTTGCCGCAGACCAGCGCCCGCGGCACCCGCTGCACCAGCAGCCCCGACACCGCCTCGAACGCGCGGTCGCGCCGGAAGTCCCCCCGCACCTGCGGCACCGGCGGCAGACCCGCGTCCGCCAGCGCCGCGGCCAGCCCGAGCTGGCGCTCGGCGTCGTCCGGGGAGTCCGGCGGGCCCGCGACGTACACCACGTCCCGCACCCCCAGCCCGCCGACGACGTGCGCCACCAGCGCCCGCATCCCCGCGGCGTTGTCGGCGCTGACGTGGTCGAAGGCGTCCCCGCGCTCACCCGGGTGGGTCGCGTCGGCCAGGACGACCACCGGGATCCGGCGGGCCACGTGGGCCAGCAGGTCGTCGGAGACCGTGCGGGCCACCACGGCCAGCCCGTCGACCCGGCCGGCGACGTCGTTGACGATGACGTCGCGCGCCGGCCCGCGCCCGGCGGCGACCATCAGCGCGAACCCGCGCCGCCACGCCTCGACCTCGGCCCCGCGCAGCACCTCGTCGAAGTACAGGTTCGGGGTGCTCGGCCCCGCGCCGCGCCGGCGGTCGTCGACGACCCGCACCCCGCCCTCGGCCACCAGCGACGGACGGTCGTCCTCCTCCAGCCCGTCGTGGCCCGGGAAGCACAGGCCGATGACCCCGGTGCGGTTGCCCGCCAGCGCCCGGGCGTTGCCCGACGGGACGTACCCCAGGGCCCGGACGGCGTCCAGGACCCGCTCCCGGGTGGCCTCCCGGACCGCGTCCGGGGTGCGCAGCACCCGCGAGACCGTCGCGATCGACACGCCCGCGCGGTCGGCGACGTCGTAGACGGTCGGGGTCCTCGGCGCCTGCGGCCGGGTCGGGTGGCGGGCCATTCCCCCACGTCTCCTGCTCTGCTGCGGTTCGGCTGCTCGACCGTCGATGCTACGACGGGCCCGGCGGGGACCCTCCCGGTTGCGCGCGCGGTGACCTGGCAGTTCCCTCGACGCATGCCCGGTCCAGCGCGTTCCCGAGCCAGTTCCGAGGTCCGCTCCCACGTCCGGCGCGGGGAGGCCTTCGCGCAGGCCCACGAGCACGGCCTGAAGAAGGTCGGCCGGGCCGGGGTGGCCGCCGACGGCGTCGTCCACCTGCTCATCGCCTGGCTCGCCGCCCAGGTCGCCCTCGGCGGGTCCGGCGGCTCGGCCGACTCCGGCGGCGCGCTGGGGCAGGTCGCGGCCCAGCCGTTCGGCGCCGTCCTGCTCTGGGTGCTCGCCCTCGGGCTCGCCGCCCTGGCGGCCTGGCAGGTCGTCGTGGCCGTCACCGGCGGCAAGACCTCCCACCGCCTCAGCGCGGCCGTCAAGGCCGTCGTCGCGCTCGCCCTGGTGGTCTCCTGCGTGCGGTTCGCCACCGGGGGCGGGTCGTCGCCGGGCGCCCAGCAGCAGACGCTGACCCAGCGCGTCCTGGAGGCCCCCGGCGGGGCCGTCCTCGTCGTCCTGGCCGGGCTCGTGGTCGCCGGCGTCGGGGTCGGGCTGGTCGTCCGGGGCGTCCGGAAGGACTTCGAGGAGAAGGTCGAGGGGTCGCTGTCGCGCCCGCTGACGGCCCTGGGGGTGGCCGGCTGGGTCGCGCGCGGTGTCGCCTTCGCCGTGCTCGGCGCCCTGGTCGTGGTGTCCGCCACGGGCGACACCGGCAAGTCCCGCGGTCTGGACGCGGCGTTCCGCGAGATCGCCGCCCAGCCGTTCGGGGTGGTGCTGCTCCTGCTGGTCGCCCTCGGCCTGGCCGCCTACGGGGTGTTCCAGCTCCTCACCGCGCACCGACGCGCCCGGGCCTGACCCGCTCCCGCCTGCGCCCGACCGGGTGATCCGGACCACGACCGCTGCGGGGAACCCATCCACCGGTCGATGGGCTCCGAACTGAGGACGGCCTCACGACGGGGTGCGCGCAGCGCCCGCACCGCGCCCCCGTCGGCCGTCGAGTCGTCGGTCAGGAAGCAGGAGCCCCGTGTCGCGCAAGCCCATCACCCCCGCGGACATCCGCGACCACGTGCTGCGCCTGGGCGAGAAGCACCCGCCGATCCCGCTGGAGTCGGTCGACCGCACGGTGAAGGACCCGCGCGGCCTGCGCGAGCGCTTCGGCCACGTCATCGACTACCTCGCCCGCGTCGAGCTGGAGGTCGACCGCAACGTCCTGGAGCTGCTGACGCTGCTGCCGGACGTCTCCGAGACCGACCGCCTCTTCTACGCCGACGTGTGGCAGCCGCAGGAGATCCAGCACGGCCTGATCCTCGACCGGCTCCAGCAGGACGTCGACCTCGCCCCGGCCGACCCGAACACCGACGACGTCAGCGCCCGGATCCGCCTCCTGGGGTCGCTGGCCCACCTGCGCCCGGTGCAGGAGGTCGCGCGGCTGCTCTACTACCTGACCGGCGCCGCGACCGAGAAGGCCGCCGTCGTCGCCTACAACCTGCTCGTCGACGGTCTCGACGAGATGGGCGAGGACGCCGTCTCGCGCACGATCGTGCAGCCCATCCGCCGCCAGGAACCGGGGCACTTCGCCTTCTACCGCCTCTCGGCGACCGAGATGATCCAGCAGGACGTGCTCGCGCCGTGGCAGCTGCGGCTGGCCCGGGTGCTGCGCCGCAAGTCCTTCACCCCCGTCGGCGCGCACACCCCGGCCCAGCGCGCCCAGTTCGGCGCCGTCCTCACGACGCTGGGGCTGGCCGACCGCGTCGAGGACTTCGGGGCCCAGATCGGGCTCGTCGAGCGCGAGCTGCTGTGGGCCCGGCACCAGGGGATGCGGGTGCCCGACCACGTCCTGGCCGCGCTGCGCGACACCCTGGAGCAGTTCCGCGCCCAGCCGCACCCGGCCGCCGCCTGAGCCCACCCGAGCCCACCGCCCGAGCCCACCGGCGGGGCCCGCAGTAGCGTCAGCACGTGCCGCTGACCGACCTGCCGCTGGACTCGCTGCGCTCCTGCACCGGCGAGGTCGCCGAACCCGCCGACCTCGACGCGTTCTGGGCCGGCAGCCTCGCCCTCGCCCGCCGCCACGACCTCGCCGTGGAGCTGTCGCCGTACACCGGACCGGCGCTGCCCGCGCTGCGCATCGACGACGTCCGGTTCGCCGGCTGGAACGGCGACCGGATCGCGGCCTGGCTGATCCGCCCCGCCCACCTGCCCGGCCCGCTGCCCGTCCTGGTGGAGTTCATCGGGTACTCCGGGGGACGCGGCCTGCCCGTGGACCGGACCGGCTGGGCGGCAGCCGGTTTCGCCCACCTCGTCGTCGACACCCGCGGTCAGGGCCACGACACCCCCGACCCCGACCCCGACGTCACCGGCGGCCAGTGGGTCGGCGGGTTCATGACGCGGGGCATCGACGACCCGGCCACCCACTACTACCGCCGGGCCCTGGTCGACTGCGCCCGCGCGGTCGACGTCGCGCACGCCCTGCCCTCCCTCGGCGTCGAGGTCGACACCGCGCGCGTCGTCGTGCGCGGCGCCAGCCAGGGCGGGGCGTTCTCCATCGCCGCCGCCGCGCTGTCCGGCGACCGGGTCGCGGCCGCGCTCGTCGACGTCCCGTTCCTGTGCGACGTCCGCCGCGGCACCCACCTCGCCGGCGACGGCCCCTACCTGGAGGTCGTCACCTACCTGCGCCGGCACTCCCCCGAGAAGGCCGAGCGGGCCTTCACGACCCTGTCCTACGTCGACGGGGTGAACCTCGCCGCCCGCGCGCGGGTCCCCGCGCTGTTCAGCGTCGCGCTCATGGACCCGGTGTGCCCGCCCTCGACGGTGTTCGCGGCCTACAACCGCTGGGGCCACGACGACCGCGAGATCGACGTGTGGGAGTTCGCCGACCACGCCGGCGGCGCCGGGCACCAGACGCAGCGGCAGCTGCGGTTCCTCGACCGGCGGGGCCTGCGGTGACCCCCGCCGACGACGAGGCCGACCCCTGGTCGCTGTCGATGGTCGCCCGCGTCGAGCGCGACCCCGCCCCCACCCGCACCGACACCCTGGTCGCGGCCGCGCGCGCGGTCGTCCTGCTGCTGACCGACCCCCGCGTCACCGACCCCGACGGTGAGCTGCACGAGGCCGTGCGGGCCTGGCGGGACCGGCGGATCCGCAAGATCTGCCGCCGCGCCCGCGGCGCGCAGTGGGACCGGACCGCCGCCCTCCCGCACGCCGAGGCCGTCTGCGGCGACGCCGTCGTGCGCGTGTTCGCCCCGCACCCGCGCGAGGAGGTCCCCGCGCCGCTGCGCCCGCTGCAGGTCGGCGGCCTGGACCTGGCCGACCCGGCGGACCTCGCCGTGCCCGGCCCCGACGGGGTGCTGACGATCCGGCTCGCCCCCGGGGTGACCATGTCCACCGGCAAGGCCGCGGCCCAGGTCGGGCACGCCGCGCAGCTGGCCCTGGAACGGCTGCCGCAGGCCGCCCGCTGGCGCGAGCGGGGCCTGGGGGTGCGCGTCCTCACCGGCGCCCCGGTGCTGCCCGCGCCCGACCGCGTCGACGTCGCCGACGGGGGTTTCACCGAGGTCCGCCCGGGGACCGTCACCGCCAGCGCCGGGTTCGAGGGGACGGTCTGACGTGCCGGTCGAGGGTGCCGCCCTGCGGCGGATGGGTTTCCTGACGATCGGGTCGTTCGACCCGGCCGACCCCCGCCCGGGTCACGAGACGACCCTGCGGGTCGTCGAGCTCGGCGAACGGCTCGGGTTCGACAGCGCCTGGCTGCGGCACCGGCACCTGCAGCCGGGGATCTCCTCCCCCGTCGCCGTCCTGGCCGCGCTCACCCAGCGGACGACGCGGATCCACCTGGGGACGGCCGTCACCCCGCTCGGCTGGGAGAACCCGCTGCGGCTGGCCGAGGACCTCGCGACCGTCGACGTCCTGGCCGGCGGCCGGCTGGAACCGGGCGTCAGCGTCGGGCCCCCGATGCAGTTCGAGCACGTCAAGGCGTCCCTGTACCCCGACACCGCCGACGTGGAGGACTTCAGCTACGAGCGGGTGCTGCGGCTGCACCGGTTCCTGCGCGGGGACGCCGCCAGCGACTTCGCCGGGACCCGGGGCATCGAGGTGTTCTCCGACCGCGTCGAACCGCACTCCCCCGGCCTGGCCGACCGGCTCTGGTACGGCGGGGCGAGCCTGCGCTCGGCGCAGTGGGCCGGGTCGCAGGGCCTGCACCTGCTGGCCTCCAGCGTCGTGCGGGCCGAGGACGGGTCCACCGACTTCGCCGCGATCCAGGCCTCGCACCTGCGGGCCTTCCGCGACCTGCACCCCACCGGGCGCACCTCGCAGGGCCTGGTCGTCATCCCGACCGACTCCGCCACACCCGCGCAGGCCGAGAAGTACCGGGCCTACGTCGAGCACCGCTCCGCGCGGGTCGGGGTCCCGCAGGGCCCGGGCCGGCTGCTGTTCGCGCAGGACTTGCTCGGCCGCTCGGACGAGATCGCCGAACGGCTGTGGGCCGACGCCGGGTTCCAGCTCGTCGAGGAGGTCGTGTTCGCGCTGCCGTTCGGGTTCGACCACGAGGACTACGTGCAGATCCTCACCGACACCGCGGCCCACCTCGGTCCCCGGCTGGGGTGGGCCCCCGCCTCATGACGCCCGCCCCGGGGCGGGGCGCGCGCAGAGGGCGGCGGCCGCGGCGACGACGGCGAGCACGAGGAAACCCCCGCTCAGCGACGTCGCGGCCGCGACCCCGCCGAGCACCACCGGGCTCACGGTCGATCCGATGCCCTTGGCGACCGAGTCGGCGGCCGTGACGCTGCCGCGCAGGTCCGGGTGCCAGCCCACGAGGACCGCGGGGCTGAGCGGCATGAGCACCCCGAGCACCGTCCCGAGCAGCACCAGGGTCACGAGCAGCGCGGACACCGCCCAGGCGCCGGAGAACCCCACGACCACGGCCAGCACCGCGCAGGCCAGCGGCAGCGCCGGGTACGCGCGGCCGAACAGCTGCACGGCGCTGCGCCGCGACAGCGCGAACTGGTTCAGGCCCGCCCCGACGAACACCCCGGCCGGGATCATCACCGACAGCGCGATGCGCTGCGTCAGCGGCGGGGACAGCTCCTCGGCGAGGATCCCGACGGCGTAGTGGGTGGCCTGGATCGCCCAGCCGACCCCGGCCGCCGCCAGCAGGAACCCGGCCGTCCGGGGCACCCGCAGGGCGGTGGCGGCCTCGCGCAGCACCGTGCGCACCCGCACCGCCGCGGACCGGCCGGCCGCGCGGTCCGCGACCGGCGGCAGACGGCGGGCGATGACCGGGGCCAGCACGAGGACGAGCACCCCGTAGCCCACGACGGTCCACGACCACAGGTGCGGCCGCCCCAGCCCCGCGGCGGCCGCCCCGACCCCGAGGCCCACCACCGCCCCCAGGCTCGTGAACGTCTGCAGGCGGGAGAACCCGCGTTCGCGCGCCGTCCCGTCGTCCCGGTTCGCGTCGGCCACGACCACGGAGGCGCACAGCACCAGCGCGCTGTTCGTGACCCCCGACAGCACCCGCGCGGCGAGGATCCCGGCGAACCCCGGTTCGAGCAGCAGCGACGCCGACAGCAGCACGTTGGCGGCGACCGCCACCGGCAGCACGCGGCGGGGGGACACCAGGTCGAACACCGGGCCGAGGACGACCGTGGCGAGCGCGGCGGCCGCCGCGTACGCGCCGACCGTCAGGCCGACCTGGCCGACGCTCAGCCCGAGGCGCTCGCCCAGGACGAGCGAGACGGGGGTGAACCCCAGCTGGGACAACGGGGACAGCGCCACCAGGAAACCCGGGAGCACCCCGAGCCGTGGACGTCCGGGGTTTCGGGCCACGGGCCCGACCCTAGGGTCCGGCCGGTGCCCCCGCGCGGTGGCGCGGAGCACCGGCCTCACTCCTCGGCGTCACTTCTTGGCGTTCTTGTCCTTCGCCTTGTCGCCCGCGGCGTCGGAGGACAGCGCGGCGATGAAGGCCTCCTGGGGCACCTCGACCCGCCCGACCATCTTCATCCGCTTCTTCCCCTCCTTCTGCTTCTCCAGCAGCTTCCGCTTGCGGGTGATGTCACCGCCGTAGCACTTGGCCAGGACGTCCTTGCGGATGGCGCGGACGTTCTCGCGGGCGATGACGCGGGCACCGATGGCGGCCTGGATGGGCACCTCGAACTGCTGGCGCGGGATGAGGTCCTTCAGCTTGCCGGCCATCATCACGCCGTAGCCGTACGCCTTGTCCCGGTGCACGATCTGGCTGAACGCGTCGACCTGCTCGCCCTGCAGCAGCACGTCGACCTTCACCAGGTCGGCGGCCTGGTCGCCGTCCACGTCGTAGTCCAGCGACGCGTACCCGCGGGTGCGCGACTTCAGCTGGTCGAAGAAGTCGAAGACGATCTCGGCCAGCGGCAGCCGGTACCGCATCTCCACGCGGTCCTCGGACAGGTAGTCCATGCCCTGCAGGTCACCGCGGCGCTGCTGGCACAGCTCCATGATGGCGCCGATGAAGTCGGCCGGGGCCAGGATCGTGGCCCGCACGACCGGCTCGCGCACCTCGGCGATCTTGCCCTCGGGGAACTCCGAGGGGTTCGTGACCTCCACGACCCGCTTGTCCTCCAGCGTCACCTCGTACGGCACGCTCGGCGCGGTCGAGATGAGGTCGAGGTTGAACTCGCGCTCCAGGCGCTCGCGGACGATCTCCAGGTGCAGCAGGCCGAGGAAACCGATGCGGAACCCGAAACCGAGCGCCACCGACGTCTCGGGCTCGTAGACCAGCGCGGCGTCGTTCAGCTTGAGCTTGTCGAGCGCGTCGCGCAGCAGCGGGTAGTCCGAGCCGTCGATCGGGTACAACCCGGAGAACACCATCGGCTTGGGGTCCTGGTACCCGCCGAGCGCCGTCGCGGACGGTTTCGCCGCGTTCGTGACGGTGTCGCCGACCTTGGACTGCCGGACGTCCTTCACGCCGGTGATGAGGTACCCCACCTCACCGACGCCCAGGCCCTTCGAGGGGGTCGGCTCGGGCGAGCTGACGCCGATCTCCAGCAGCTCGTGGGTCGCCTTCGTCGACATCATGGCGATGCGCTCGCGGGGCGAGAGCATCCCGTCGACGACCCGGACGTACGTCACCACGCCGCGGTAGGTGTCGTAGACGGAGTCGAAGATCATCGCGCGGGCGGGGGCGTCGGCGTCCCCGACCGGCGCCGGGACCTGCTTGACGATCTCGTCGAGCAGCAGGTCCACCCCGACGCCCGTCTTGCCGGAGACCTTCAGGCAGTCCTCGGGCTGGCAGCCGATGAGCTTGGCCAGTTCCTCGGCGAACTTCTCCGGCTGCGCGGCGGGCAGGTCGATCTTGTTCAGGACCGGGATGATCGTGAGGTCGTTCTCCATGGCGAGGTAGAGGTTCGCCAGGGTCTGGGCCTCGATGCCCTGCGCGGCGTCGACGAGCAGCACCGCTCCCTCGCACGCCGCCAGCGACCGGGAGACCTCGTAGGTGAAGTCGACGTGCCCGGGGGTGTCGATCATGTTGAGGGCGTAGTCCGTGCCGTCCAGGCCCCACGGCATCCGGACGGCCTGCGACTTGATGGTGATGCCGCGCTCGCGCTCGATGTCCATCCGGTCGAGGTACTGCGCGCGCATGGCCCGCTCGTCGACGATGCCGGTCAGCTGCAGCATCCGGTCGGCCAGCGTCGACTTGCCGTGGTCGATGTGGGCGATGATGCAGAAGTTGCGCAGCAGCTCCGGCGCGGTCGCGGCGGGTGCCGGTGCGTCGGCGGCTCTCGGGGACACGGGTGGGGAGCACCTCTCGATCGGTCTGGCGGGCGGTCCCATCGTCGCACGTCCGGGGGCGGCGGCGTCCGGGGACGGAACCGCGCGGCACGGCCCGGCGTCCGAGCCGCACGGTCACGGTGACCGCCCCGCCCGGAGGTGTCCTGTGCGCTCCCCGACCCCGCCCCGCCCCGCCCGCGCCGCCCGTCCGGGGGGCCGCCGGCTGCTCCTGGCCCCCGCGCTGGCCCTGACCCTGCTGCTGGGGGCCGCCGCGTGCAGCGGCTCCGGCGCCGACTCCTCCTCGGGGTCCACCGGGGGCCCGCCGCAGCAGGCGCAGGACGCCGGCGGCGGGTCCGTCGCGGCCGAGGCGAGCGGTGCGGACGCGGCGGGGGCGCAGGCCGTGGTCGGCCCGGACACCGCCGGGCCGGGCCGCTCGATCGTCTCCACCGCCACCGTCGCGGTGCGCGTGCGCGACCTGCCGGCCGCGGTGGAGGCCGTCCGGGCGCGGGCGGAGTCGGCCGGCGGGCTCGTCAGCGCCAGCAGCACCGGCGGCGCGGACGGCGCCGAGCACGCGCACCTGACCCTGCGGGTGCCCTCGGCCGCGTTCGAGGACACCCTCGACGCGGTCGCCGGGCTCGGGCAGCAGACCGAGCGCACGACCGGCTCGAACGACGTGAGCACCGAGGTCGCCGACGTCGACAGCCGGGTGGCCTCGGCGCAGGCCGTCCTGCAGACGTTCCGCGACCGGCTGCCGCTGGCGACGACCGTCCCGGACGTCCTGGCGATCGAGGGCGAGATCGCCCGGCGGCAGGCGGACCTGGAGGCGCTGCAGGCGCGGCAGCGGACCCTGGCCGACCAGGTGTCGCTGGCGACCGTCGACGTCGACCTGGTCCGCGGCGCTCCGCCGGCCGCGGTCCGGGCCGCCGACCAGCCCGGTTTCACCGGGGGCCTGGTGGCGGGCTGGCACGCCCTGGGCGAGGTCGCGCGGGTCCTCACCCTGGTCGTCGGGGCGGTCCTGCCGTTCGCGGTGCCGCTCGCGCTCGTGGGGGTCCCGGTGTGGCTGGTGCTGCGCCGCCGCCGGTCCGCCGCCGGCGGCCCACCGGCCGCCGGGGCCGCGGCGGAGTGACCCCCCGGCGGTCGCGTCTCACCACGGCCCGACCGTGAGGACCAGCCAGCGCCGGAACGCCTCGGTCCACTGCGCCGTGTGCGGGATCGCCCGCTGCCCGAACGCTCCGTGGGCCACCCCGTCGGCCAGCCCGACCCCGTGCCCGCCCTCGGGGTAGACGTGCAGCTCCACGGGCACGTCGTGCTCGGCCAGGACCCGCGCCCACGCCAGGGCGTTGGGCAGGCCGGGCCGGTCCTGCGCCGTGGCCCAGACGAACGTCGGGGCGGTGCCCGCGGTGACGTGGTGCACCGGTGAGAGCTCGGCCGCGAGCCCGCTGCGGTCCCCCAGCAGCGCCGCGACCGCCGCGTCCGGCAGCAGCGCGAGGTCCGCCAGGCCGTAGGACTGGACGTGGAAGGCCGGCCGGGGGACGGTCGCCGGGGGCGGCTCGACGCTCAGGACCGCCCCGGTCGCCAGCAGACCGGCCAGCAGACCGCCTGCGCTGGAACCGATCACGCCGGTGCGCGCGCAGTCCGCCCCCGCCAGCAGGTCCCCGGCCAGCAGCGCCGCGAGCGCCGTCCGGGCCTGCTGCAGCGCCAGCGGGAACGGGTCGGGCCGCAGCCGGTAGCGCAGGACGACGGCGCCGAGGCCGAGGGAGTTCAGCCGGTGCGCGTAGCCCTCGCCGTCGTGCGGGGTGTGCTCGCGGAAGCCGCCGCCGGGCAGCACGAGCAGCGCCGGGGCCCCGGGGACGGGGAACTCCTGCACGTCCAGGGTCACGCCGTCGATGACGACGGGGTTCACGACGGGGTTCACGACGGGGTTCACAGCGGCCCCAGGGCGTCGGCGGGCGCGACGGGCAGGTCCAGGGTCTCCAGCACGGTCCTCAGCTGCCTCTCCTCGTAGCGGAAGTGGTTCTCCATCACCGCGGCCACGCCCTCGAGGTGCCGGGCGAGGTCGTCGGGGCCGGCGTCGCGCTCGACGGCGTCGGCGAGGCCGGTCAGCAGGTACCGGATCGTGGAGTGGTCCTGCTCCAGGGCCCGCAGCACGGGCCGCAGGTGCGGGTGGGCGGCCGCGACCGCGGGGAACAGCGTCCGGTCCTCGCCGCGGTGGTGGCCGTCGAGGGCGGCGCAGAACCCCCGGCAGTGCAGCAGGAGGTCACCGGCGGTGGGCGCGTCCAGCCCGTCGCGCGCCAGGCGCAGCGCCCGGTGGAGTCGTTCGTGCACCTGGTGCAGTTCCCGGCCCCAGGCGGTGAGGCGTTCCGTCCCGCGCTCAGGCACGCGGGGACGGAAGGGGGCGACGGTCCACGTCGGGCTCCCTCGGTCCGGCGCCTCCATGCTTGGGACGGTCTCCCACCGGCACGCGACGCTGGACCGATGCTACCGACGGTGACCCTTCCCGTCACGGGTGCGGACGGCCCCGGACCGCGGCGCGTGTCGTGGGCCCGGCGCATCCGCTGGTAACCTTGACGATGCCTTCGCTCCGTGCGGAGGTCACGGTCTCCCACCGTCCCCCCCGGTGTCCCCACGCCGGGAGTCCCCGGTGGAGCGACCGCCCTCTGACACTGATCACCGATCGACAGGAAGACGGAGCACGTGGCCAACATCAAGTCGCAGAAGAAGCGCATCCTCACCAACGAGAAGGCGCGCCTGCGCAACAAGGCCGTCAAGTCGGAGCTGCGCACCGTCGTGCGCCACTTCAAGGAAGCCCTCGCCTCGGGCGACTCGGCCAAGGCCCAGGCCGCGCTGGCCCTGGCGAGCAAGAAGCTCGACAAGGCCGTGAGCAAGGGCGTCATCCACAAGAACCAGGCCGCCAACCGCAAGTCGGCCATCGCCAAGGCCGCGGCCAAGGCCTGATCCACCGCTCCTCGCCGAGGGCCGGTCCCCGTCCGGGGGCCGGCCCTCGGTGCGTCCGGGCCCGTGCTGGCGGCCGGTCAGCGGCGGGCCGCGGCCACCACCCGCACGGCCCGTTCGAGGGCGTGCTCGGCGTGGGCGCCGCCGCCCTTGACGGCGTGGTCGGCGGCCGCGACGGCCAGGATCGCGTCGGCCAGCCCCTGGGGGGACAGGTTCCGCACCTCGCGCTGGGCCTTCTCCACCAGCCACGGGGCCATCCCGAGGTCGCGGGCCAGGTCGGCGGCCCGGCCGCGGCCGGCGGCGGCCACCTTCGCCAGCTGCCGCAACCGCGACGCCAGCGCGGCGACGACCACGACGGCGGGCACCCCGGTGGCGGCGGCGTGCCGCACGAGCACCAGCGCCTGCCCCTCCTCCCCCGCGATCGCCGCGTCGGCGACCTCGAACCCCGTCGCCTCCCGCCGCCCCCCGTGGTAGCGGTGCACGGCGTCCTCGGTGACCGTCCCGTCGGTGTCGGTGAGCAGCTGGTCGACCGCGGCGGCGAGCTCCCCGAGGTCGCTGCCCAGGGCCTGCACCAGGGCCCGCGCCGCCTCCACGTCGATGCGGCGGCGCGCGCGGCGCACGTCGGCCAGGACGAAGTCGACCTTCTCCTGGTCGCGCTTGAGCGGCTGGCACGACACCTCCGCGACGCCGGGCACCGCCCGGGCCGCGTCGAGGACCTTCTTGGCCTTGTTGCCGCCGCGGTGGCGCAGCACCAGGACGACCGACTCCACCGGGGCGCGCAGGTACTCCAGGACGTCCTCGACGAAGGCGTCGGTGGCGGCGTCCACCCCGTCGACCAGCACCAGCGACCGTTCGTCGAACAGCGACGGGGACGTCCAGGTCGCGAGCTGGCCCTTCTGGTAGCCGGCCGCCGCGACGTCGGTGCGCTCGAAGGCCGGGTCCTGCTCGCGCACCCGGGCCAGCAGCGCCGAGAACGCGCGGTCGGCCAGCGCCTCCTCGGACCCGGCGAGCAGGACGACCGGCGCGGGGGCCAGGTCGTGGGGGGTGACGGTGCCCTCGCCGCCCTTGGCGGCGGACCGGCTGCGGCCCGCGGTGCGGCTCTTGCTGGAGGACTGGGCGGCGGGCACGGCCACACTGTCGCACGGGGGCCGGACACCGGCCGCGCGCCGGGCGCGGGGCCGCTCAGGGCGGGCTCGCGCGGTCCATCGCCGCGACGACGTCGTCCCGCCCGTCCCCGGCGAAGCCCTCCCGGACCCGCTCGCGCAGCCGCGGCGGCTTGTCCTGGCTCATCTTGAACTGCGCCCGCACGTCCTCCACGTGCGCGGCGAAGGCGACGACCCCGGGCAGGATCCGGCGGACGTGCTCCAGCGAGGGGGTCACGTCCCAGGGCGCGGCCCGCCGGGCCTCCAGGGCCCGCACCGTCTCCAGCACCACGTGCAGCGTCGCCTCCCCCGCCGGCAGCACCTCGATCCGGGCGGTGACGTGGACGGCGGCGTAGTTCCACGTGGGGGCGGCCGGGGCCGTCCGGTAGACCGTCGGCGAGACGTAGCCGGAGGCGCCGGAGAACACCAGCAGCGCGCGGGGGTGCGCGGTGAACCCCCGCCACTGCGGGTTCGCCGCGGCCAGGTGGCCCAGGAGGACGTCGCCGGCCCGCACCGCCGGGGCGGCGCCGGCGCCCCGCACGACCGGCACGTGCGTCGCCACCGGCACGGCCCGGACGCCGTCGCCCTCGACGCCCACGAGCAGCGCGAACGGGTGCGCGTCCACCAGCTCGGCGACCGCGGCGTCCGAGGGGGCCCGGTACTCGTCGGGGACGTGCATCAGGTGCCGGCCCGGTGGGTGAACTCCCCGCCCAGCACGGTGGCGAGGACCTCGGTGCGGCGCAGGGCGTCCGCTCCCCCGTTCGCGAACGCGCGGGCGGGGTCGTCGGCGACGAGGACGAGGTCGGCCCGGTCCCCGACGTGGACGTCGCGCCGGCCCCCGCAGGCGGCGGCGAGGGCGACGTCGAGGGGCAGGTGCTGGTCGGGGCGCCAGGGGTCGCGCTCGTCGACGCTGCGGTGCACGGCGCTGGCCACCGCGTCCCACGGGTCCAGCGGCGCGACGGGGGCGTCGGAGCCGAGCCGCAGCTGCGCGCCCGCGGCCAGCAGCGCGGCGTAGGGGTAGGCGCGCCCGGCCCCGGTGGGCCAGTGCCGCTCGACGGCGTCGCGGTCGTCGACGGCGTGCCGCGGCTGGATGCTCGCGACCACGCCGAGGCGGGCGAAGCGGGGCAGGTCCTGGGGGTGGACCTGCTGGGCGTGCTCGAGGGAGCCGGTGGCGGCGGTGGCCTCGAAGGCGTCGAGGGCGACGCGGACGGCGTCGTCGCCGATGGCGTGGACGGCGACCGCCAGGCCGTGGGAGGTGGCCCGGCGCAGGCCCGGTTCCAGCTCCTCCGGCCGCAGGCGCAGCACCCCGTGGCCGCCGGAGGGGTACTCCTCGCGGCAGAACGCGGTGCGGGTGCCCAGCGACCCGTCGACCACGAACTTCACCGGCCCCACCCGGACCCGGCCGGGGGCGCCGGGGACCAGGTCGCCGGTGCGCAGCCCCGCCTCGACGGCCTCCTCCAGCCAGTCGGTCCAGACGCCGGCCTCGACCCGCACGGCGGGGCGCTCGCGCCGGGCCCAGGCGGTGATCGGCGCGTACTCCAGGTCGACGAGGCCGGTGACCCCGCGGGCGGCCGCGGCGGCCGTCGCCTCGGCGACCCACCGGTCCAGGACCGCGTCGCCGACGTCGCCGGCGGTGGTCAGCAGCCGCATCGCCGGCGCCTCCCGCAGCACCCCGGTGGGGTCGTCGACCCCGAAGCGCCGCGCGGCGGCCGAGTTCACCCACGCCGCGTGCAGGTCCGCGCTGACGACGAGGACGGGCCGGTCGGGGAACCGGGCGTCCAGCACGTCGCGGTGAGCGGGCCGCGTCCACAGCGCGTCCCGGTACCCGTGGCCGACCAGGAGGTCCCCGCCGGTCCCGGCGGCCGCGGCGAGGACGTCGGCGACCTCGGCGGCGGAGGCCGCGGCGAGGACGTCGACGCGCCGACGGGCCGCGGCCCACTGGGTGAGGTGGACGTGGGCGTCGACGAGCCCGGGCAGCAGCACCGCGCCGCCGGCCTCGACGACCTCGACGTCCCCCAGGGGGTCCAGCCCGGTCGCGGCGGCGCGCAGGTCGTCGCCGACCGCGACGACGCGGCCCCCGGCGAGGAGGACGTCGACGACCCGCCCGCGGCGGCGGACCTCGTGCAGCAGCAGCGCGCTCACCGGCTGACCTCCAGCCGGGCGACCCGGCGGCGGGCCTGCTCGGCGGGGTCGGGCACCGGCGCCGCCGCCAGCAGCCGGGCGGTGAAGTCGTGCCGCGGGGCGGTGAGGACCTGGTCGCGGGGTCCTTCCTCGACGAGCCGGCCGTCCTTGAGGACGGCCACCCGGTGGCACAGCTGCTCGACGACGGCGAGGTCGTGGGAGATGAACACGCAGGCGAAGCCGAGCTCGGCCTGCAGCCGGCGCAGGAGGCGCAGGACGGTCGCCTGGACGGACACGTCGAGCGCGGAGGTCGGCTCGTCGGCGACGAGCAGGTCCGGGCGCAGGCTCAGGGCGCGGGCGATGGCCACCCGCTGCCGCTGCCCGCCGGACAGCTCGTGGGGGTAGCGGCCGGCCCAGGTGGGGGGCAGTTCCACCGACTCGAGCAGTTCCGCGGTCCGGGCCCGCACGGCCGGCCCGCGCAGCCCGGCCAGCGCGGTGAGGGGTTCGGCCAGGGCGTCGCCCACGGTCCGGCGCGGGTCCAGGGAGGCGGTGGGGTTCTGGAACACCACCCCGGTGCGGCGCCGGGCCCGCCGCCGCGCCCGGCGGTCGGTGCCGGTGGTGCGGTCGCCGCCGACCTCGACCGAACCCCCGGCGACGGGGACGAGGCCCACCAGGGCCCGCCCGACGGTCGACTTGCCCGACCCCGACTCCCCGACGAGGCCGAGGACCTCGCCGCGGCGCACCGAGAACGTCACCCCGTCGACGGCGCGGACCGGGCGGCGCCGCCACCCGCGCCCGCCGAACTCGACGACGAGGTCCTCGACCCGCAGGAACGGCGGGGCCGCGGTGTCGACGGGCGGCGGGTCCGGTGCGGTGCCCCGGCCGGGGACGGCGGACAGCAGGTCCCGGGTGTACTGCTCGCGGGGGGCGTCGAACAGCTCCTCGACGGGGGCGCTCTCCACGACCCGCCCCGCGCGCATCACCACGACCCGGTCGGCGAGGTCGGCGACGACGCCCATGTCGTGGGTGATGAGCACGATCGAGGTGCGGGTGCGGGCGGCGACGTCGCGCAGCAGGTCGAGGACCTCCTGCTGGACGGTGACGTCGAGGGCGGTGGTGGGCTCGTCGGCGAGCAGCACGTCGGGTTCCCCGGCCAGCGCCATCGCGAGGACGACCCGCTGGCACTGGCCCCCGGACAGCTGGTGGGGGTACTGGCCGAGCCGGCGCTCGGGGTCGGGCAGGTCCACCGCGCGCAGCAGGTCCAGGGCCCGCGCCCGGGCCCGGGCCGCGCTGAGCCGGGGGTCGTGGACCCGCAGGAGCTCGACGAGCTGGAACCCGACGGTGAACACCGGATCCAGGGAGTTCAGCGGGTCCTGGAAGACCATCGCGATCCGCCGTCCGCGCAGCGCCCGCAGTTCCGGTTCGGGCAGCGCGAGCAGGTCGCGGCCGTCGAACTCGATCGTGCCGGTGGTCCTGGCCCCGGGGGGCAGCAGCCCCAGCACGGCCAGCGCCGTCGCGCTCTTGCCGGAGCCGGACTCGCCGACGACGGCGAGGACCTCGCCGCGCCGCAGTTCCCAGCCGGCGCCGGTGACGGCGGGGACGTCGCGGCCGTCGACGGGGAAGGTGACGCCGACGTCGCGCAGGCGCAGGACCACGTCGGGGGTCGGGTCGTTCACGGGGATCACCGCTGCCGGGGGTCGAGGGCGTCGCGCAGCACGTCGCCGAGCCAGACGAGGGACAGCACCGTCACGGCCAGGAACGTGCCCGGCCACAGGAGCAGGTGCGGGGCGGAGGACAGCTGCTGCTGGGCCTCGGCGAGCTGGCGGCCCCAGGAGACGGCCGGGGCCTGCAGGCCGACCCCCAGGTAGGTCAGGGTCGACTCCGCGACGATGATCTGCCCGACCGCGATGGTGGCGACGGCCAGCACCGGGCCGAGGGCGTTGGGCAGCACGTGGCGGGTGGTGGTCCGCCAGGCCCCCAGGCCCATCGCCTGCGAGGCCAGCACGAACTCCGCGCCCCGCACGCTGCGGACCGAGGAGCGCACCAGCCGGGCCATCACGGGCCAGGAGAAGATCCCCAGCACCAGGGACACCGTCCAGACCGACCGGTCGCCCAGGCTGATGAGGACGACCAGGGCGCCCAGCAGGAACGGGAACCCGAGGAACACGTCGGTGGTGCGGGCGAAGAGGGTGTCCAGCCAGCCGTCGCGCAACCCCGCCAGGGTGCCCACGACGAGGGCGACGACCAGGGCGAGGAACGTCGCGGCGAACCCGACGGCCAGGGAGTTGCGGGTGCCGTGGACGACGTTGGCGTACACGTCGCAGCCCTGGACGTCGAACCCGAAGGGGTGCCCGGCCGTGGCGGGGCCGACGGTGCGGGCCAGGTCGCAGGCGCGGGGGTCGCCGTGGCCGAAGTAGCCGGCGACCCAGCCGGGGAACAGGGCGACGACCACGAGCAGCGCGAGGAGGACGGCGGGCACCCAGAACCCGGCGCGGCGGCGCAGCGTGGGCCAGACCCCCCGCGCGCGCAGGGCCGGGGAGGCCGGGACGGTGAGGGTGGTGGGTTCAGCCACGACGGATCCTGGGGTCGAGGGCGGAGGCGACGACGTCGACGACGAGGCTGGTCAGCAGGAACACGAGGATCAGCGCCGTCGAGACGCCCACGACGGTCGCCCCCTCGTGGGTGCTCACCGCGCTCACGAGCAGCTGCCCGACGCCGGGGAGGTTGAAGACGCCCTCCACCACGACCGCACCCCCGAGCAGCAGCCCGAGGTCGGTGGCCAGGAACGTCACGACGGGGATCGCGGAGTTCCGCGACACGTGCACGGCCAGGACCCGGCCGGGGGTGAACCCCTTGGCCCGGTGGGTGCGCACGAAGTCCGAGCCCAGGGTCCCCGCGACGCTGCCGCGCACCAGCCGCGCGACGGGCGCCAGGCCGAAGACGGCGATGACGGCGGCCGGCATGAGGAACGCCGTCGGCCAGCCCGCGGCGTCGCCCGCGACCGGCAGCACGCCCAACCGCACGCCGAACACCAGCCGGGCGGTGACGGCGAGGACGAACACCGGGACCGCGGAGACGACGACGGTCAGCAGCAGGACCCCGCGGTCCAGGACCGTGCCGCGCCGCACGCCGGCGACGACGCCCAGGACGATCCCGCCCACGACCTGCATCGCCCACGCGGTGAGGGCGAGGGTGACGGTGGTGGGCCAGCGCGCGGCCATCTGCTCGGTGACGGGGCGGCCGGCGAAGTCGGTGCCCAGGTCCCCGCGCAGCAGACCGGCCAGGTGCAGCAGGTACTGCCGCCACAGCGGTTCGTCGAGGTGGTGCTCGGCCCGCAGTTGCGCCACGACGCTGGGCGACAGGGGGCGGTCCCCGCCCAGGGCGGCGACGGGGTCGCCCGGCAGGGCGAAGACGAGGGCGTGCAGGACGAAGGTGACGCCCAGGAACACCACGACGAGTTCCCCGAGCCGGCGGGTGAGGTGGGCGGTCACGAGGGCCCCGCCGGGAGTTCCGCCGAGGGTTCCGCCGCCTCGTCGCGCAGCGCGAGGGCCGTCGCCAGCGTCGAGCCGTACTGGACGCCGACGAGGTCGGCGATGTCGAGGCGCTGGGTGCCGCGCAGCCGGGCGGCGTCCTGCTGCCAGTCCTCGAGCAGGTCGGCGGCGCGCCGGTGCAGCCGCCGCAGTTCCGGCCCGGCGAGCCCGCCGGCGACGGGGGCGGCCAGGGCCCGGACCAGCATCCCGCCGTAGCGCAGCCGGAACATGCGGACGAAGTCGGCGGCGGAGAACTCCTCCGCGACGGTCGCGGGGCGCTGCGCGGCGGGGTCGGCGGCGCGGGCGCGGTCGTGGCGCGCGACGTCGGCGAACATCGGCACGAACGCCCGTGAGGCCCGCAGGAACGGGGTCGGCGGCCCGGTCCGGGGTTCGGTCAGGTGCGGTTCGGCCGCGGCGAGGATCCCGGTGAGTTCCCGTCCGTCGGCGGCCAGCGCGTCGGCCTTCGCGGTGAGCACCTCGCGCTGGGTGCGGGTCGTGGGCGTGGTGTCGTCGGCGGCCGGGTGCGACCAGTACGGCAGTTCCGCGACGAGGGAGAACGTGCCGTGCCGGTGCGCCCACTCCGCCGAGGAGGTGCCGCCCTGGTGGTCGGCGGGGTCGACGCCGAGCTCCTCGAGGAGGTCGAGGACCTCCCCGAGGCCGGGCAGGCCGAAGACGGCGTCGCCGAGGACGGGGGCCACCGGGTTCTCGGGTTCGCCGAGGTCCAGCGGCAGCCCGAGCGCGGCCGGGACGGCGTGCAGCGCCTCGACCAGCCCGGGCAGGGCGCGGGAGACGTAGTAGTACACCCCGCCCATCTCCCCGTTGTGCAGCGCCACCAGCAGCCGGGGCCGCAGGTCGTCGATGAGCCGCATCAGGGCCAGCGTCTCGGGCGTGGGGGCGTCGAAGTAGCACCCCTTGTGCGCGAACGGGAAGGACCACTCCACCTGCTCGGCCGGGGCGGGGCGGTAGAAGTGCCGGCTGTAGTGGCCCCGCTCGAAGGGGCCGGCGAACCAGCCCTCGTTGAGCCGGGCGCCGTCGGGGTCGATGCAGGGCACGACGTGCCAGACCGCCCCGAGGTCGCGGCGCAGCGCGGCGTCGGTGCACAGCTCCCGGGCCAGGTGCAGCGACGTGCAGGCCCCGACGGGTTCGTTGGGGTGGACCCCGCCGACGACGAGGTTCACCGGCAGGCCGGGGTCCTGCTCCCCGACCTCGAAGCACTCGATGGGTTCCCCGAGCCGGGAGGTGCCGACCCGGCGGACGCGGACGAGGTCGGGGAACTGCGCGGCGAGGGCGTGGAACCGCCCGCTCAGCTCGTCGACGGTGGGGAAACCGGGGATGGGCGGGACCGAGCCGGCCCGGGCCACGACGTCGTCCACCCAGGCGGGGCGGGGGGCGGGGACCGTCCCGCCGGTCCTCGCGGCGGTGCTGCCGCTGGTCGTGCTGCTCGTCGTGGTCACGAGACCAGTTCCACCTTCGACAGGATCGGGCTGCCGTTGGCGGCGGGGAGCCCGGCGACGTCCTCGGAGGTGACGTAGGAGTACGTCTCGAAGAACATCGGCGCGGCCGGGAACGCCGCCTGGACGAGTTCCTGCGCGGCTGCGTACCCCTGCTCGGCGGCGGCCTGGTCGACCTGCCGGTCGGCGGCGGCGATGGCGGCCTCGGTGGCGGGGTCCTTCCACGCCACGCAGGGAGCGCAGCCGCCGGTCGTGGTGAAGAACGCCCGCAGGGTGTTCTGCTGGCTGGGGTACAGCGCGCCCCAGCGGGAGAAGAACGGCCCGGTCATCTCCCCGGCGGTGCGGGCGCTGGCGAACGAGGCCCAGTCGCTGGACGGGCGGGCGACGACGTCGGCCAGGCCGAGGTTCTGCCGCAGCTGGTTCGCGTACGCCTCGTAGACGGTGTCGAGCCCGACCCCGCCGGGGTAGACGACCTCCATGGTCCCGGAGAACCCGCCCGCCTGGGCCAGCAGCGCCTTCGCCGCGGCGGGGTCGAACTCGCAGTAGCGCCCGCAGATGCCCTCGGGCGTGCCCGCCTCGGCGGGCGGCGTCCACGCGGTGGCCGGTTCGTACAGCCCCCCGTACACGGCCCGGTTCACGGCGTCGCGGTCGACGGCCATCGAGATGGCCTGCCGCACCCGGACGTCGGCGTAGCGGGGGTCGTCCAGCGGCAGCCCGAGGTAGGAGATGCCGGGGGCGTCGAAGGTGTGCAGCCGGTCGCCGAAGTCGGCCGCGGCGGCGGTGTACTTGTCGGCGGGCAGGAACAGGACGTCGGCGTTGCCGGCCTGCACGTCGGTGTAGGCGGTGGTCATGTCGGTGTAGGGCTGGAAGGTGATCTCGTCGACGGTGGGTTCCTCGCCGGCGTAGTCGGGGTAGGCGGTGAGGGTCAGCGGCTGGTCCGGTTCCCAGGCCCCGGTCGCCCGGAACGGCCCGTTGCCGACCGGGCGGGCGTCGAAGGCGTCGGGGTCGGCCAGGGCGGTGTCGGGCAGCGGGTAGAACCCGGTCTGGCCCTGGGAGAGCTGGTAGGGGAACTGCCCGTCGGGGGCGGTGAGGGTGACGGTGAACGTGGTGTCGTCGACGACGGCGAGTCCCGACATGGTCGTCGCCACGGGTTCGCCCTCGGCGGGGTTGAGGTCGGCGTAGCCGGCGATGGCGGCCATCTGGCCGTTGTTCTCCCAGGCGTTGGGGCCGTAGGCGACGGCGTTCCAGGCGTCGACGTAGTTCTTCGCGGTGACCGGCGTGCCGTCGTGGAAGGTCCAGCCCTGCTTCAGCCGCACCGTCCAGGTGGTGCCGTCGGGCGACTCGACCGACTCGGCCGCGGCCATCACCAGCTCGCCGTCCTCGTCGACGGCGGTGAGGGAGGTGAACAGCGCCTGGGCCTGGTCGAAGGCGACGGTCTGCCGACCGGGGTTGAGGTGGTCCGGGGTGCCGACGGCGACGGTGATCGAGGCGGTGGAGCCGCCCGGCCCGCCGCTGTCGTCGTCGCCGGCGGAGCAGGCGGAGACCGCGAGCGCGGTGGTGAGGGCGAGGGCGAGCAGGGCGCGGGGACGGCGGGAACGCGACATCGGGGCCTCCTGGTCGGTGGGTGGGCCCACTCTGCACCTGTCGGCCTTGGAAAGCTACGGATCTTTCAGTATGAAATGAACTCTTAACGGCGCGGTGACACGCCGGTCCCGGGCGCCCGTGCCACGATGAGGTCCCCGCGCGGCGGTGGACGAGGAGGGAACCCGGTGGTGCAGCGATCGGACGAGACCGGCGACCCCGGCGAGACCGGTGAGGCCGCGATGCCCGCCGACCGGCTGGCCCTCGTCGAGGAGTTCGGCCTGGCCTGGTCCGCCGGCGGCGCCCCCCGCATGGAGGGCCGGGTGATCGGCTACCTGCTCCTGTCGGAGGCTCCGCACGTCTCGGCCGGGCACCTGGCCCGCGAGCTGCGCGCCAGCGCCGGGTCGGTGTCGACGACGACGCGCCGCCTGGAGGAGGCCGGTTTCATCCACCGGCACGCCGTCCCCGGGGACCGCCGCCACCACTACCGGATGGAGGAGGACGTCTGGGGCAGTTTCCTCGCCGGGGAACGCAAGTACCTGTTCCGCAGCGCCCGCTTCGCCGAGGACGCGCTGGACCTGTTCGGGCCCGGGGACTCCCCCACCCACCGCCGGCTGCAGAACATGCGCGACTACTTCGAGTGGCTCGCCGGGTACCACCGCAAGATGCTCGCCGAGTGGGCCGAGGTCAAGGCCCAGCGCGACGCCCCCCGCGGCCGGCGCTGAGCCTCACCCGTCGGAGTGGCGGGCCCGCCGCTCCGCCTCGCGCGGGTCCGAGCCCCGCACGAGCGTCCGCAGGGCCGACGCGGTCCCGGCCACCGCCACGTCCCCGTCGCGGTCGGTCCGCAGCACCCGGGCCCCGGCGGCCGTCAGCAGTTCCAGGGTGGGGGCCGCGGGGTGGCCGTAGTCGTTGACCTCACCCACCTCCACGATCGCCACCCGGGGGCGGACGTCGCGGTACAGGCCGGGGAACTGGTTCGCCGACCCGTGGTGGGCGACCTTCACGACGTCGACGAGCGTCCCCGGCGGGATCCGCGCCCGCGCCCGCCGCTGCCCCTCGCGCTCGAGGTCCCCCGTCAGCAGCACCCGCACCCCGCGCACGTCGGCCAGCAGCGCCAGGCTCGCGTCGTTGACCTGCCCGGAGTCCGGGGCGGCGAGGTCGGCGACCTGCGCGGACGGGCCCAGGACCGACCACCGGACCTCCCCGGCCGCACCGGAGTCGCCCGCGCTCGTCCCCACCACCGGGCCCGCCAGCCGCCGGACCCGCCCGGCGGCCGGTTCCACCGCCAGCGGGGGGACGAGCACCCGCCCCACCGGGCGGCCGTCCAGCGCCCCGGCCAGACCCCCGACGTGGTCGGCGTGGAAGTGGGTGAGGACCACCGCGTCGAGGCGGTCCACACCCAGCCGGTCCAGGCAGCCGTCGACCAGCACGTCGTCCGGGCCGGCGTCGACGAGGACCGCCGACGACGGCCCCGAGCGCAGCACCACGGCGTCGCCCTGACCCACGTCGCAGCCCACGACGAGCCAGTCCGGCGGCGGCCACGGGCCGGCCGGCCCACCCCAGCGGGGCGCGCAGCGCACCAGCAGCGCGGCGCTCAGCACGAGGACGGCCGCCAGGGCCAGCGGCCGGCGGCGCGCGCCGGGCGCCCGGGAGCGCAGGGCGGCCGCTGCCGCGCCGACGACGAGCAGCGTCAGCAGCACCACCACGACGGCACCGGCCGCACCGGCCGGGACGGGGACCGACGTGGGGAGCCCGGCCGCGGCGCGGGCGACGGCCCCGATCCACCACGCGCACAGCCCGGCCGGCCAGGCCAGCCCGGCGGCCCCCGCCGGCCACAGCGGCGCCAGCAGCGTCGCGGCCAGGCCGAGCACCGTGGCCGGGGCCACCGCCGGGGCGACGAGCACGTTCGCGGGGATCGACACGAGGTTCACCGCGGGGTTCAGCAGCACCACCACCGGACCGCAGACCGCCTGCGCCGCAGCGGGTACCGCGACCGCGTACGCCACGACGCGGGGAACCCCGGCCGCGGTGAGGCGCTCGGCCCACGGCCGGGCCAGCAGCACCAGGGCGCTCGTGGCCAGCACCGAGAGCACGAACCCGAACTCCCGCGCCAGCCACGGGTCGGCGACCAGCAGCACCACGGCGGCCGCGGCCACCACGCCGACCCCCCGGGCGGGCCGGCCGGCGGCGAGCCCGGCCATCGCGACACCCCCCATGACCGCGGCCCGCAGGACGCTCGGCTCGGGGCGGGCGAGCACGACGAAACCGACCAGGCCGACGGCGGCGACCAGCAGCCGCGCCCGCCGCCCGCACCCCAGCCACGACGCGACGAGCACGCCGAACCCCACGACGAGCGTCGTGTTGGACCCGCTGACGGCCGTGAGGTGGGTCATCCCGACGTCCTGCATGGCCGTCTCGAGGTCGGCGGGCAGCGCGGAGGTGTCCCCGACGACGAGACCGGGCAGCAGGCCCCGCGCGTCGGCGGGCTGACCGGCGACGGCGTCCCGCAGGCCGTGCCGCAGCGTCTCGGCGACGGTCAGGAAGCCGGCGGGGCGCTCGGCCCCGGTCAGCGGCCCGGCCGAGACCACGACGAGCGACCGCCGCCCCGGGTCGGCCGGGCCCAGCGTCCCCCGGAACCGGACGCGGTCGCCCCAGCGCACGTCGCGCCACCCGCCCGCGCCGGCGAGGGCGTCGGCGAACACGGTGGCCGGGGTGGCCCCCGTGCGGACGGTCCCCCGCACCTCCGCCGCGGTGATCCGCACGTCGAGGACCACCCGCGGCGGCGCCCCGTCGCGCAGCGGCGGCAGGTCGTGCGGGTCCGAGCGCACGAGCGCGGTGAACTCCCCCGACACCCGGCGGTCCGCGAGGCCGGTCAGCCCCCCGGCGCTCGCCCGGTCGTGCTGCAGGGCGACGGAGACCACGACGAGCAGGCAGCCGGTGACCACCAGGACCACCCGCGCGCCCCGGCGGTGGCGCAGCAGGGCCAGCAGCGCCACCAGGAGCAGGGCGGCGCCGGCCGCCGCGGCCCACCACGCCCGGTCCGGGCGGGCCACCGCGGTGAACGCCGTGAGCCAGGCGGTGAGGGCGAGCGCCACCAGCCGCAGGTCGAGCGGGACCGGCGGTGCGCCGACCCGGCGGGCGGGGGGCGGAGCAGGGACGACGGCGTCGCTCACACCGTCACCAGGTCGCGCAGGCCCTCCAGGACCTTCGGGCCGATGCCCTGGACCTCACCGAGGTCCTCGACGGCGGAGAACGGCCCGTTCTCGGTGCGCCAGGCGACGATGCGGCCGGCCAGGACCTCCCCGACGCCGGGGAGGGCGTCGAGGTCGGCCGCGGTCGCGGTGTTGAGGTCCACCGGCGCCGCTGCGGCCGCAGCCGGGGCCGCAGCCGGGGCCCGGCCCGCCGGGGGCGCGGCGGGGGCGGGATCGCCCGGGCCGGGGACGAGCACCTGCTCGCCGTCGGCGAGGACGCGGGCCAGGTTCAGGCCGTCGAGGTCGGCCTCGGCGGCGGCGCCACCGGCTGCGGCGAGGGCGTCGGCGACGCGGCTGCCGGCCGCCAGCGTCACGACGCCGCCGGAGACGACCCGGCCGGCGACGTGCACGACGACCGTCCCCGGGGACGGCGCCCCCGTGGGCCGCGGGGACGGCGCCGGGTCGGGCACCGGGTCGGAGGCGGTGGCCTCGGCCGTCGCGCTGCGCACCGGGAGCGGGTTCCCCTGCGCCGCAACGTCTCCCGGCCGGTCGCGCCCCGTCAGCAGGACCAGCCCCGCCGCCACGGCGAGCGCCACGAGGACGGCGCCGAGCGCGGCGCGGGGGCCGACGCGGACGCGGGCGGTACGCAGGGCCGGGGGTGTGCGGTCGGCCAGGCGGCGGCGCCACTCCGGCACCGGGCGGTGCGGCGGGACCTCCAGCTCGTCGTCCAGCTCGTCGTCCAGGGCCTCGTCCATCCCGTCCTCCGGCGGGTCGAGGTCGCGGAACTGCCGGACGGCCAGTTCCCGGGCGCGCGCGACCTGGTCGCGGGGTCGGTAGGTCGGGGCCACCCGCGGAACCTAGGTCGCCGTGGGCCGGGTACGGGGACCGGAGCGACCCCCTGTGGACGGCGGGGCGGGCCGACGGCCCTGTGGGGACCCCGGTGACACCCCGACCTCACTCCGGCGTCACCCCGCGCTGCCGGTCCCCCGCAGTTCGGCGTCGATCTGGGCGCGCACCTCGGCGACCATGTCGACCTCGTCGGGGTGCGTGAGCCACTGCACCTGCAGCCCGTCCACGACCGCGACCAGGCGCTGGGCCGCGGACCGCGGTCGCGGGTGGCCGCAGTCGGTGAAGGCGTCGGCGACGGCGGTGACGATCCGCCGGTACCGCTCGGCGAAGAACGCGTGCGCGGGGTGGTCGGCGGCGGTGGCCTCGGCGGACAGGACGGTGAACAGCTCGACGATGCCGCGGCGGCCGGTGTTGCGGCGCACGACCTCCACGAGGGCGTCGAGGCGTTCCCGGCCGGTCCCGGAGCGCAGGTCGGCGGTGGCCGCGTCCTGCTCGTCGCGCTGCTCCAGGACGGCGAGCAGGAGCGCGGCCTTGCCGCCGGCCGCGGTGCCGCCGAAGTGGTGCAGCAGTCCGGCGTGCGAGAGCCCGCAGCGGGCGGCGAGGTCGCGCAGCGACGCGGCCCGGTACCCGGACTCGGCGAACACCGCGACGGCCTCGGTGAGGATCTGCGCGCGCCGGGCGCGCCCCTTCGCGTACTCGCCACGGGTCGCCACGCTCAATACCTACCACCTGATTGGTTTTCGGGCGTAGCCTCCGGCCATGACCGACACCGACGCCCCGCCCTCCCCGGCCGACCTGCTCGCCCGGCTGACCCTCGAGGAGAAGGCCTCGCTGCTCGACGGGTCCGACTTCTGGCACACCCAGCCCGTCGAGCGCCTCGGCGTCCCGGCGCTGATGGTCACCGACGGGCCGCACGGCCTGCGCAAGCAGGACGGCGAGGGCGACCACCTGGGCCTGAACGCCAGCGTCCCCGCGACCTGCTTCCCGCCGGCCGCGGGCCTGGCCTCGTCCTGGGACACCGACCTCCTGCGCCGTGTCGGCGAGGCCCTGGGCCGCGAGACCCGCGCGGCGGGGGTGTCGGTCCTGCTCGGCCCGGGCGTGAACATGAAGCGCTCCCCGCTGTGCGGGCGGAACTTCGAGTACTTCTCCGAGGACCCCGTGCTCGCCGGGGACCTGGCCGCCGCCCTCGTGCAGGGCGTGCAGAGCCAGGGCGTCGGGACGTCGCTGAAGCACTTCGCCGCCAACAACCAGGAGACCCAGCGGATGACGATCTCCGCCGAGGTCGACGAACGCACCCTGCGCGAGATCTACCTCACCGCGTTCGAGCGCGTCGTGCGCGCCGCGCAGCCGTGGACGGTCATGTGCTCCTACAACCGGGTCAACGGCGTCTACGCCTCCGAGGACCCCTGGCTGCTGACCCGGGTCCTGCGCGAGGAGTGGGGCTTCACCGGCCTCGTCGTGTCCGACTGGGGCGCGGTGAACGTCCGCGAGGACGGGGTCCGCGCCGGGCTGGACCTGGAGATGCCGTCGTCGTCCGGCGCGGGCGCGCAGCGCATCCTCGACGCCGTGCACGCCGGGACGCTGAGCACCGAGGCGCTCGACACCGCCGTGCTCAACGTCCTGAACCTCGTCGAGAAGGCGGGGCCCGCCCTGGCCGACCCGGGGACGTTCGACGTGGACGCCCACCACGCCCTGGCCCGCGAGGCCGCCACCCGCAGCGCGGTCCTGCTGAAGAACGACGGCGGCGTGCTGCCGCTCGCGGCGACCGGCGGCACCGTCGCCGTCGTCGGCGAGTTCGCCCGCACCCCGCGCTACCAGGGCGCCGGCTCCTCGCAGGTCAACCCGACCCGGCTCGACGACGCCCTGAGCGCCCTGCGGGTCCGGTTCGAGGGGTCCCGCGAGATCACCTTCGCCGCCGGGTACGCACCGGAGTCCGAGGACGCGAACACGGACCTGGTGCGCGAGGCCGTCGCCGCCGCCGCGGCGGCCGAGGTCGTCGTCCTCTTCCTCGGGCTGCCGGCCTCCTACGAGTCCGAGGGCTACGACCGCGAGCACACGAACCTGCCGCCCACCCAGCTGGCGCTGCTGGAGCAGGTCGCGGACGCGAACCCGAACGTCGTCGTCGTGCTGAGCAACGGGTCCGTCGTGAACCTCGAACCCTGGCAGCACCGCGTGCGGGCCGTCCTGGAGGGCTGGCTCGGCGGCCAGGCCGGCGGCAGCGCGATCGCCGACCTGCTCTCCGGTGACGTGAACCCCTCCGGCCGCCTCGCCGAGACCGTCCCGGTGAACTACCGCGACAACCCGACCGTCGGGAACTTCCCCGGCGAGAACGGCCAGGTCCGGTACGGCGAGGGGCTGCTCATCGGGTACCGCTGGTACGACGCGCACTCGCTGCCCGTGGCCGCCGCCTTCGGGCACGGCCTGTCGTACACGACGTTCGGCTACTCCGGCCTGCGCCTTGTCCCCGGCCCGGACGGCCTGGACGTCCACGTGACGGTCACCAACACCGGGCCGGTCGCCGGCAGCGAGGTCGTCCAGGTCTACGTCAGCGACGTCGAGGCGACGGTGTTCCGCCCCGAGCAGGAGCTGAAAGGTTTCGCGCGCGTCACCCTGGACCCCGGGCAGAGCCGGGAGGTCGTCGTCGCCCTGGACCGGCGCGCGTTCTCGTTCTGGCACACCGGCGTCGGGCGGTGGGTCGTCGAGGGCGGCGAGTTCGGGATCCGCGTCGGGGCATCCTCGCGCGACATCCGGCTCGCCACGACCGTCGAGGTCCCCGGCGACGGCGTCCGCACGCCCGTGCGGGCCGACTCCGACCTGGCGACCTGGCTGGCGCACCCGGCCGCGGGCCCCGTCCTGCTCCAGGCGCTGGCCGGTACCCCGTGGCACGACCTGGTGTTCGACGCCCACAACGGGGAGATGATGCGCGCGATCCCGCTGCTGCGGCTCACGCGCTTCCCCGGGTTCCCGCTCGCGGAGTCCGACCTGCCCGGTCTGCTCGCCGACGCGGACGCCGGCGCCTGACCCGCCGCCCGCGGCCCGCCCGTCGCGGCCGAGCACGCGCCCGGCCGCGACGGGCGGGGTTCAGCGGGAGGGGGTCACAGGTCCAGGACGAGGACCACGTGCTCGGCGTCCTCGCGCTCGGCGCGCCAGCCCTCGCGGAAGCCCAGCTTGGCGGCCACCGCGAGGCTGGCCGCGTTGCCGGGCGCCACGATCGTGATCAACCGCGGCAGCCGCACGGCCTCGCGGGCGTGCGCGACCCAGGACGCACCCGCCTCCGTGGCGTACCCGCGGCCCCAGGCGTCCCGGGCCAGGCGGTAGCCGAGCTCGACGTCGTCGGGGTACCACCGGTGCCGGTGCAGCCCCGCGAACCCCAGGAACCGCCCGTCCTCGCGGCGCTCCACCGCGGCCAGCCCGAACGGAGCCGCCTCGGTCGCCGCGGACCGCTCGAAGGAGGCGTCGCAGCGGTCGGCGAACGCGTCGGAGGCGGCCCGGTCGAGCACCGAGGGGAGGTGGCGCATCACCTCCGGGTCGGCGTTGAGCGCCGCGAAGGGTTCCCGGTCCCCGGCCGTCCAGCGCCGCAGCAGCAGGCGCGGGGTCTCGATCCGGAAACCCTCCGCGGCGCTCGTCACGGGCTTCAGGCCGGGACGACGTTGACGAGCTTGGGAGCGCGCACCACGACGGTCCGCAGCTCGCGGCCGTCGATCGCCTGCTGCACCTTCTCGCTGGCCAGGGCCAGCTCGCGCAGCGCGTCCTGGGAGATGTCCGGGGACACCTCCAGGCGGTCGCGGACCTTGCCCTTGACCTGCACGACGCACGTCACGGTGTCCTGCACCAGCAGCGACTCGTCGACCGCCGGCCAGCCGGCGCGCGCGACGGCGGGCTCGTGGCCCAGCAGCGACCACATGTCCTCGGCCACGTACGGCGCGAACAGCGACAGCACGATCGCGACGGCCTCGGTGGCCTCGCGCACCGCGGGGTCGGCCGCGCCGGGCCCGGAGTCGATGGCCTTGCGGGTCGCGTTGACCAGTTCCATGACGCGCGCGACGGCGACGTTGAACCGGTACGCCTCGACGTGCTGCGCGATCTCGTGCAGCGCCCGGTGCGTCACCCGGCGCAGGGCGGGGTCGCCGGTCGCGACGTCCACCCCGGCGGGCGAGCTCACGTCGCGGGCCAGCCGCCACGCCCGGCCCAGGAACTTCGCCGAACCCGACGGGGAGACGTCGGCCCAGTCGATGTCGTCCTCGGGCGGGCCCGCGAACGCCATGGTCAGCCGGATGGCGTCGACGCCGTGCTCCTCCAGCTGGTCGGAGAGCCGGACGATGTTGCCCTTCGACTTGCTCATCGCCGAGCCCTCCATCTGCACCATGCCCTGGTTCAGCAGGCGGGTGAAGGGCTCGTCGAAGGTCAGGTACCCCAGGTCGTGCAGGACCTTGGTGATGAACCGCGCGTACAGCAGGTGCAGGATCGCGTGCGTCACCCCGCCGACGTACTGGTCGACCGGGCCCCACTGCGCGATGAGGTCGGTGTCGAACGCCTTCGTGTCGTCCTGCGGGGAGACGAAGCGCAGGAAGTACCAGGAGGAGTCGACGAACGTGTCCATCGTGTCCGGGTCCCGGCGCGCGGGGGTGCCGTCGACGGGGCTGGGCACGTTCACCCAGTCCTGCGCCGCACCCAGCGGCGAGGTCCCCTTGGGCGTCAGGTTCAGGCCCTCGGACGGCGGCAGCAGGACGGGCAGCTGGTCCTCGGGGACGGGCACCTCACCGGTCTGCGTGTGCACGATCGGGATCGGGGTGCCCCAGTAGCGCTGCCGGGAGATCAGCCAGTCGCGCAGGCGGTAGTTCTTCGCCGGCCGGCCCTTGCCCTGCGCCTGCAGCAGCTCGATCGCCGCGGCGATGCCGGCGGCCTTGTCCAGCCCGTCCAGCGGGCCGGAGTTCACGAGCACGCCGTCGCCCGTGGTGGCCTCGCCGGACTGCGCGGGGTCGGGCAGCGGGTTCCCGTCGGCGTCGCGGACGTCGAGCACGGCGCGCACCGGCAGCCCGAACGCCCGGGCGAAGTCGAGGTCGCGCTGGTCGTGCGCGGGCACGGCCATGATGGCGCCGGTGCCGTAGTCGGCCAGGACGTAGTCGGCGGCCCAGATCGGCAGCCGCTCCCCGTTGACGGGGTTGACCGCGAACCGGCCCAGGTCGACGCCGGTCTTCTCCCGCTCCGAGGACAGCCGGTCGATCTCGGAGGTCTCCTGCACCTGGGTGCGGTACGCCTCGAACGCCTCGCGCACCTGCCCGGAGGAACCCTCGACGAGTTCGGCGGCCAGGTCGGAGTCGGCGGCCACGACCATGAAGGTCGCCCCGTGCAGGGTGTCCGGGCGCGTCGTGTACACGGTGACCGGCTCGTCGCGGCCCTCGATCGCGAACTCGACCTCAGCGCCGGTCGAACGCCCGATCCAGTTGCGCTGCATCGAGATCACCTTGGCCGGCCACTTGCCCTCCAGGCCGTCCAGGTCGTCCAGCAGGCGGTCGGCGTACTCGGTGATGCGGAAGTACCACTGGGTCAGCTTCTTCTTGACGACCTTGGCGCCGGAACGTTCCGACGTCCCGTCGGGCAGCACCTGCTCGTTGGCCAGCACCGTCTGGTCGACCGGGTCCCAGTTGACCAGGGAGTCCTTGCGGTAGGCCAGGCCCTTCTCGTACAGCTTCAGGAACAGCCACTGGTTCCACTTGTAGTACTCGGGGTCGGACGTGTGGAGCACGCGGTCCCAGTCGAACGAGCACGCGTAGCGGCGCATCGAGGCGCGCTGCTGGGCGATGTTGTCGTACGTCCACTGCCGCGGGTCCAGGCCGCGCTTGATGGCGGCGTTCTCGGCCGGCAGCCCGAACGCGTCCCAGCCGATGGGGTGCATGACGTCGAAACCGCGCTGCAGCCAGTAGCGCGCGATGACGTCGCCCAGGGCGTACGCCTCGGCGTGCCCCATGTGCAGGTCCCCGGAGGGGTACGGGAACATGTCCAGCACGTACTTCTTGGGGCGCTCGTCCCCGGCCTCGCCGCTGCGGAACGGCTTGAGCTCGTCCCAGACCGGCAGCCACTTGTCCTGCAGGGCGAACGCGTCGTACCGCTGCTCGTCCTGCTCCTCGACCCGATCGGTCGTCACGTCAGTCATCCCGTCCTCCCGGTGCGCTCGTGCGTCCCGCACCTGCGAACTCGCCTGGACAGCCGAAGACCCCTCCCGCGGGAGGGGTCGCGGTGCGAGCACCTGCGGGGCCGCAGCAGCTCAGCACCGGCTGGGAAGTCGGCGGGAAGACACGCGGGAAAGACTACTCGGTCACGTCGGAGGCCGGACCGCTCGGGCGCTCGGGCCGGGCGCTGCGGTCGTTGCGACGGCGCCCCCACCCGTGCTGGGGCACGCTGCGGCGCAGCGCGCGCCGCTGGGACAGGGCCTGCTCGGCGCGCACCAGGAGGTCGCCGACCCCGCCCTCGTCCCAGGGCGCCAGGACGGCCGCGCCGGCCTCCACGCCCAGGCGGGTGACGCGGTCGTCGCCCCCGGCCAGGCGGCTCTGGGCCAGCCCGACCCGGACGCGGCGCTCGAGCTCCTGGGCGTGCAGGCCGGCCCCGGGGCCGAGCACGATGAACCGGCCCTCGCCCTCCCGGGCGACGACGTCGGAGGTGCGGGTGGCCCCGCGCAGCGCCGCGGCGGCCGCCGCCCACTCGGCCTCGCGCCGGGCGCGCAGCTCCCCGGCCGTCGCGGGCGCTCCCCCGAGCTGCACCCCCGGGGTCACCTCGACCAGGCAGGCGTGGACGGCGCCCCCGGCCCGGCGCGCCGACTCCAGGACCTGCTCGCCCACGAGCACCAGCCCGCGGCGGTTGAGCAGCCCCGTGACGGCGTCGTGGACGCTCTCGTCGCGCGCGGTCTCCAGCGCGCTCAGCAGGGCCTGCGCGGACCGCTCGGCCTCGCGGTGGGCCCGCACGGCCACGACCAGCGCCACCGCCAGGACGGCGGCCACCACCGAGACCGCGACGAGGGCGACGACGAGCGCGACGGTCGTCGAGGCGAGCGAGGCCGCGACGACGGTCGCGACCGCACCCGCGACGGGCACGAGCAGCAGGGCGGCCGCGCGGCCGTCGAGGGCGCCGGCGCTCCGGCGCGGACCCGCCGTGGACCGCAGGGGTCCGGGCGCACTGGTCACGCCCTGCCCGTCGGCAGGGCGGGGTGCCGGCTGGAGACGGGGGACGGGTGACGGGCGCATGCCCCGATCCTCCCGCGCCCGGTCCCCCGCCGGGCCCGGCTCACCCCTGCCCGCGCGAGAACTCACCCGCTCGGCGCACCTGGTCGGCACTCGGACGGACGCCGGTGTAGAGGACGAACTGCTCGGCGGCCTGGACGGCCGCGACCTCGGTGCCGGTGACGGCCGGCAGGCCCAGCTCGCGGGCCAGCGCGACCAGCGGCGTGACCTCGGGGACGGCGACGACCTCGAACACGGCCCCGGCCGCCTCGACGACCTCGCGCGGGACGGGCAGGTCGCCGGCGGCCGGGCCGCCGGCCATCCCCACCGGCGTCGCGTTGAGCAGCAGCCGCGGGCGCTCGGCACCGATCCGCGGCTGCCACCGGGCGCCGTACCGCGCGGCCAGCGGCGCCCCGGTCGCCTCGTTGCGGGCGACCACGAGCAGGTCCTCGAACCCGTTGTCGCGCAGGGCCGCGAGCGCCGCCTTGGCCATGCCGCCGCTGCCGAGGACGGCGGCGGTCCCCTGCGGGGTGACGCCGTGCTCGGCCAGGAGGGCGGCGACGGCGAGGTAGTCGGTGTTGTGGGCGACGAGGTGCCCGTCGGTGTTGACGACGGTGTTGACGGAGTCGATCGCCGCGGCGGAGGGGTGCAGCTCGTCGACGAGCGGGATGACGGCTTCCTTGAACGGCATGGAGATCCCGGCGCCGCGGACGCCGAGGGCGCGCACGCCGCCGATGGCGGCGGGCAGGTCGTCGGTGGTGAAGGCCTTGTAGACGAAGTCGAGGCCGAGCTCGGCGTAGAGGAAGTTGTGGAAGCGGGTGCCGAGGTTGCTCGGGCGGCCCGACAGGGACAGGCACAGCTGGGTGTCTTTGGACAGCACGACCCCATCCTGGAACAGATCCCACTTGTTGATGGTTCAATGACCATGTGAAGCGCATCGGGTTCCTGTCCTTCGGGCACTACCAGCCGGTCCCGGGCTCGGCCGCCCGGACCGCCCGCGAGGCCCTCGTCCAGACCGTCGAGCTCGCCGTCGCGGCCGAGGAGCTCGGCTTCGACGGCGCCTACGTGCGGGTGCACCACTTCGCCCGCCAGCAGGCCGCGCCGTTCCCCGTCCTGGCCGCGATGGCCGCCCGGACGAGCCGCATCGAGCTGGGCACCGGCGTCATCGACATGCGGTACGAGAACCCGCTGTACATGGCCGAGGAGGCCGCGATGACGGACCTGCTCTCCGACGGCCGCCTCCAGCTCGGCGTGAGCCGGGGATCACCCGAGCCCGCGCTGCACGGCCCGGCCACGTTCGGGTACGTCCCGGCCGAGGGTGAGACCGAGGCCGACATGGCCCGCCGGCACACCGAGGTCTTCCGGCGCGCCATCGCCGGCGCGGGCGTGGCGGAGTCGAACCCGCGGATGACCGGCCGCAGCGTCAACCTGCCGATCCTGCCCCAGTCCCCCGGCCTGTCCGACCGGATCTGGTGGGGCTCGGGCACCCGCGAGACCGCGAAGTGGACCGCGCAGCAGGGCATGAACCTCATGAGCTCGACCCTGCTGACCGAGGACACCGGCGTGCCGTTCGACGAGCTGCAGGCCGAGCAGATCGCGCTGTACCGGCAGGTCTGGAAGGAGTCCGGCTGGCAGCGCGAACCGCGGGTCTCGGTGTCCCGCAGCGTCATGCCGATCGTCGACGACCTCGACGAGGCCTACTTCGGCCGCGACCGGGGCTCGACCGACCAGGTCGGTTCCCTCGGCGAACCCGGACTGGCCCGGTTCGGGAAGACCTACGCGGGCGATCCCGACCAGGTCGCCGAGGACCTCGCGAAGGACGCCGCGGTCCGCGAGGCCGACACCCTGCTGGTGACGATCCCGAACGCCCTCGGGGTGGACTACAACACCCACCTCATGAGCTCGATCGTCGAGCACGTCGCCCCGGCGCTCGGGTGGCGCCCGGCCACCTGACCCTGGCGCCCGACCCCGCCCCCGGCGCACCCTGGAGCCGGCGGGCGGGAGGAGGCTCGACGTGGACGTCTCGCGGCGCGCGGTCGTGGCGGCCGGGGTCGGCACCGGGCTCCTGGCCGCCCTGGACCCGGCCCCCGACGAGGTGACGTTCTGGGCCCAGGACCTGTTCACCGGCCGGTGCGCCCGCCACCGGTCCGAGGAGACCCGGCCGGTCCTGACCCTGTCGGCCGGCCCGGCGCTCGGGCTGCTGCTGCACGAGCGCGGCCGCGCCGCGCTGGCCGAGGAGGTCCGCTACGGCCCCGGCGACGTCGTCGGCGCCTCCCCCGTCTGCGGGTGGCACGTGGGGACGGGACTGCCCGTCGGGCGGCTCGGGGACGCCGCCCTGCGGCGCGGCGACGCCACCGCGACGAACCTGCTGCTGCGCCGCGGCGGGGGCGCCGCGGCCGTGACGGGCTTCTGCCGCCGCCTCGGCGACCGGCGCACCCGCCTGGACCGCAGCGCACCGCAGTCCTGCACGGCCGCGCCGTGGGACCCCCGGGACACGACCACGACCGCCGAGCTCGCGCGCACCCACGGGCGGCTCGTGCTGGGGGCCGCGCTGCCGCCGGTGGACCGCGCGGCCCTGCTGGCCCTGTTCCCGACGACCGCCCTGCCCGGCGGGTGGTCGCTGACGCACGCGTCCTCCACCGGCCGCTACGGCACCGCCGTCCTGGTGGGCACCGCCCGGCGCGGGCGGCGCGTCGTCCTGGCCGCCGCGACGGTCCGGGCCGGTCAGCCCGGGGTGGTCGGCTCCCGGTCGGCCGTGACCGGTGTGGTGAGCGCGCTGCTCACCGAGCTCGACGCGACCTGGTGACCCGGGCCCTGGGGCTCCCGGGGACGACGAAGGGCCCGGACTCTCGTCCGGGCCCTTCTTGGGGTGGAGCTGAGGGGATTCGAACCCCTGACCCCCTCCATGCCATGGAGGTGCGCTACCAGCTGCGCCACAGCCCCGTGCTTCTCTTGCCCGTCACCCGGCGTTTCCCCCCGGCGACGAAGAGAACATTACCCCATCCCGGGGGGTGGTCGTGACCACCCTCAGCCCTCGGCGCCCACCGAGGCCCCGGCCGGGCCCGCGTTGTACTCCTCCAGCGCCCACCCGGGCCCCCGCGCGGCCAGCACCGCCCAGTGGCCGTTGCGGAAGCCGGCGAGCGCCCCCGCGGCCTGGACGGGCAGCCCCACGAGCCGCACCAGCCCGGCCTTGAGCGCCGCGCCGTGGCCGACCACGAGCAGCGTCCCCTCCACCGGGCCGGCGTGCCGGGCCACGGCGGCGGCCACCCGCTCACCGAGCTCGGCGCGGGTCTCCCCGGTCTCGCCCGGGCGGACGTCGTCGCCGCCGCGCCACGCGGCGTGCTCGGACGGCCACCGCTGGGCGATCTCGGTGCTCAGCAGCCCCTGCCACGCCCCGGCGAACACCTCGCGCAGGGCCGGGTCGGTCCGCACGTCCTGCCCGGTCAGCGCGGTGAACGCGCGCGCCGTGTCCACGGCCCGCGCCAGGTCCGAGGCGACCACCGCGTCCACCCCGAGGTCCGCGAGGTGCGCGGCGGCCGCCGCGGCCTGCGCGCGGCCGACGTCGTCGAGCGGGACGTCGAGCTGGCCCTGCATCCGGCCCTGCGCGTTGAACGTCGTCCGGCCGTGCCGCCACAGGACGACGCGCCGGGCGCTCACGCCTGCTGGTCGCTCACAGCGTGCTCGGGCAGCTCGATGAGCGGGCAGTCCTTCCACAACCGCTCGAGCGCGTAGTACTCGCGCTCCTCGGTGTGCTGGACGTGCACGACGACGTCGACGAAGTCGAGCAGGACCCAGCGGCCCTCGCGCTCGCCCTCGCGGCGGACGGGCTTGGCGCCCCGCGGCAGCAGGGCCTCCTCGATCGCCTCGGCGATCGCGCGCACCTGGCGCTCGTTGGGGGCCGAGGCCAGCAGGAAGGCGTCGGTGATGAACAGCTGGTCGGAGACGTCCAGCGCGATCACGTCGGTCGCGAGCTTGTCGGAGGCCGCTGCCGCGGCAGCGGACACCAGCTCGAGAGAACGGTCGGAAGCGGGCACGAGACTCCTAGCGGGGGTGTTCGGGACGGTTCAGCCCGTCGATTCTCCCACGGCGGCCGGGACGGCCTCGTCCACGCGCGCGTAGAGCCGGTGCTTGGAGATGTGCTGGACGACCCCGTCCGGCACCAGGTACCAGACCGGCAGCCCCTCGGCGACGCGGTCGCGGCAGTCCGTCGAGGAGATCGACAGCGCCGGCACCTCCATGAGGCTGACGCCGTCCAGGGGCAGACCGTCGTCGGTCAGGGCGTGCCCGGGCCGGCTGACGCCCACGAAGTGGGCCAGCGACCACAGCTCGGCGACGTCCTTCCACTGCAGGATCTGCGCCAGCGCGTCGGCCCCGGTGATGAAGAACAGGTCCGCCTCGGGCCGCAGCTCGCGCAGCTCGCGCAGGGTGTCGATCGTGTACGTGAACCCGCCGCGGTCGATGTCCACCCGGGACACCGTGAACCGCGGGTTGGACGCCGTCGCGATGACGGTCATGAGGTAGCGGTGCTCGGCCGGGGCGATGTCCCCGCGGGACTTCTGCCACGGGCGGCCGGTCGGGACGAACACCACCTCGTCCAGCTCGAAGCGGGCGGCGACCTCGCTGGCCGCCACCAGGTGCCCGTGGTGGATCGGGTCGAACGTGCCGCCCATCACGCCCAGGCGCGGGCGGCGGCCGTCCGGCTGCGAGGTCAGTGACGGGTCCCGACGCTGCGGAAGGCCATGGTGCAGATGAGCATCATCGCCAGGACGCACAGCGCGACGATCCCGAACACGTACGGCGAGGGCAGACCGGCGCCGTGCGTCTCCTCGGTCTGCTGAGCGGCCTCGGCGACCAGCGCGTGCAGCATGGTGGGTCCTCCTGCGGGGTGACGACGGGTCAGACGTGCACGCCAGTCTCGCACGCCCCGCCCGGCGCCCGTGCGGCAGGATCGACGCGTGTCCGCGCCCGAGCCCGCCCTCTCGGTGGTCGTCCCCGCCTACGACGAGGCCGAGGTCCTGCCCGAGTTCACCCGCCGCCTGCGGCCGGTGCTGGACGGCCTGGACGCCGCCGGGCTCGGCGGGTACGAGGTCCTCGTCGTCGACGACGGCAGCTCCGACGCCACCCCCGTCGTGCTCACCCGGCTGCGGCGGGAGTGGCCGCAGCTGCGGGTGGTGCGGCTGCGCGCGAACTCCGGCCACCAGGCCGCGCTGTCGGCCGGGCTGGCCCGCGCCCGGGCCCGGGAGGCGGTCGTGACCATGGACGCCGACCTGCAGGACCCCCCGGAGGTCCTGCCCGCCCTGCTCGCCGCCGGGCGCGGGCACGACGTCGTCTACGCCGTGCGGGAGGACCGCTCGGTCGACTCCCGCCTCAAGCGCCTCACGGCCGCCGGCTTCTACCGGCTGGTCAGCCGGCTCGGCGGCCGGGCCCCGGAGCAGGCCGGGGACTTCCGGTACACCAGCCGCGTCGTGGTGGACACCGTGCTGCAGCTGCCCGAGGCCCACCGGGTGCTGCGGCTGGTGATCCCCGACCTCGGCTTCGACTCCACGACCGTCGGCTACGCCCGGCAGGCGCGCGGCGCGGGACGCACCAAGTACCCGCTGACCCGGATGGTGCGGCTGTCCCTGGACGCCATCACCGGCTCCTCCACCGCCCCGCTGCGGCTGGCCTCGTTCTTCGGCCTCGGCGGGGCCGTCCTGACGTCCCTGCTGCTGCTGTACGCGCTCGTCTCCTTCGCCGTCGGCCGGACCGTGCCGGGCTGGACCTCGACGCTGGCCGTCGTGGCCGGCGTCGGGACGCTGCAGCTGCTGTGCCTGGGCGTCCTCGGGGAGTACGTCGGCCGGCTCTACGTGCAGGCGCAGAACCGGCCGACGTACCTCGTCGCCAGCGACTCGC
Organism: Kineococcus lubricus; assembly: GCF_050871965.1. Classification (NCBI taxonomy): domain Bacteria; kingdom Bacillati; phylum Actinomycetota; class Actinomycetes; order Kineosporiales; family Kineosporiaceae; genus Kineococcus; species Kineococcus lubricus. The sequence continues at coordinate 4,621 of NZ_JBJLSK010000016.1, read as the reverse complement.
TGGAGGACCGGGGTCAGACCCGGACGTGACCGTCGCCGAGGACCTGCCAGGTCGTCGTCGTCAGCTCGCCCAGGCCCATCGGCCCGCGCGCGTGCAGCTTCTGCGTGGAGATGCCGACCTCGGCGCCCAGGCCGAACTCCCCGCCGTCGGTGAAGCGGGTCGAGGCGTTGACCGCCACGACCGCGGAGTCCACCGCCGCGCAGAAGTAGTCGGTGACCCGCACGTCGGTCGCCAGGACGGCCTCGGTGTGGGCCGAGGACCAGCGGGAGATGTGCTCGACCGCGTCCTGGACCGAGTCGACGACGCCGACCGCGATCTCCAGGCCGTGGAACTCCGCGGCCCAGTCCGCGTCCGTGACCGGCTCGGCGGGCAGCCCGGCCGCCCGCGCCGCCCGCAGCGACCGCTCGTCGGCGTGCAGGACGACGCCCGCACCGTGCAGCGCGCCCAGCAGGGTGGGCAGGAAGTCGGCGGCCAGCGCGGAGTGGACCAGCACCGTCTCGGCCGCGTTGCACACGCTCGGCCGCGACGTCTTGGCGTTCAGGACGACCTCGACCGCCTGGGCGAGGTCGGCGGAGGCGTCGACGTAGACGTGGCAGTTCCCCACCCCGGTCTCGATGACGGGGACGGTGGCCTCGCGCACCACGCGCTGGATGAGGTCCGCGCCGCCGCGCGGCACCAGCAGGTCGACCAGGCCGCGGGCGCGCAGCAGGACGCCCACGCCGTCGCGGCCGTGCTCGTCGATGCTGGTGACCGCGTCCGCCGGCAGCCCCGCGGACTCCAGCGCCCCGCGGATCACCTCGACGAGGACCGTGTTGCTGCTCTGCGCGGCCGACCCGCCGCGCAGCACGACCGCGTTGCCGCTCTTGAGGGCCAGGACCGCCACGTCGACGGTCACGTTCGGCCGGGCCTCGTAGACGACGCCCAGCATGCCCATGGGCACCCGCAACTGCCGCAGCCGCAGCCCGTTGGGCAGCGTGGAGCCGCGCACGACCTCCCCGACGGGGTCGGGCAGGGCCGCGACCTCGCGGACGGCGCCGGCGATGGCGGCGATGCGGGCCGGGTCCAGCGCCAGGCGGTCCAGCAGGTGCTCGCTGGTCCCGTCGGCCCGGCCGCGGGCGAGGTCCTCGGCGTTGGCGGCGACGATCCGGTCGGTCGCGGACTCGAGGGCGTCGGCGACGGCGTGCAGCGCGGCGTCCTTGGTGGCCCGGGTCGCGACCCGCAGCGGTCGCGAGGCCACCTTCGCGCGGCGGCAGGTGGCCAGGACGGCCTCGGCGAGGGTGTCGGTGCTCGCGGCGGTGGTCATGGGGCCAGCCTACGCCCGGTCCCCGGATCGTTGAACGATCCGGGGGGACCACCTCACCAGGGGGCGATGTCCCCGATGAGGTCCAGCGTCCGCGCCCGGCGCGCGCCCGGACGCCGGTGCGCCGCGCCGGCCCGCGCCTCCACCCGGTGCTCGACCGTCTCGCGGTCGACGACCTCGACCCCCGCGACCGACCAGTCCGGCAACCGGGCGCTGCTGCGGTGCTCGGGCCACAACCGCAGGGCCATCGCGGCCGCGTCGTCCACGTCGCGCGCCTCGTCCCAGTACCGCAGCTCGGCCCGCGTCGAGCTGTAGCGGACGCTGGACAGGAACGGCCGCTCGGTCAGCAGCCGGTCCAGGGCGGCCCGCACCTCGCTCACCTCGCACTCCGGCCCGGCGACCGTCAAGGTCACCGACCACAACGACGACGAGTCACGACTCACGCCGGCCCCTCCGCTCGTGGACGCAGCACCGGTGCCTCACCGGCCGAGGAGGACCAGGTGGTCGCGGTGGACGACCTCGCGCTCGTACGCCGGACCCCACTGCCGGGCCAGCTCCCGGGTCGACCGGCCGAGCATCTCCGGCAGCTCCTCCGAGGAGTAGTTCACCAGCCCGCGCGCCCACGCGTGGCCGTTTCCGTCGACCAGGTCGACCGGGTCCCCGGCGCGGAAGCGGCCCGCGAGACCGACGACCCCCGCCGGCAGCAGAGACGACCGGTTCGTGCGGACGGCACGCACCGCCCCCTCGTCCAGCACGAGCCGGCCGGCCGGGGCCGCCGCGTGCGCGAGCCAGAGCTGGCGCGTGCTGCGCCGGGCCCGCCGGGAGGCCGGGACGGAGAACCACGTCCCGACGTCCCTGCCGTCCAGGGCCTCGGCCGCCCGCGCCGCCGAGGTCACCAGCGTCGGCACCCCGGCCGCGACCGCGATGCCCGCGGCCTCGATCTTCGTCGTCATCCCCCCGGTGCCCACGGCCGAGCCCGCCGAGCCGACGGTCACCCCCGCCAGGTCCTCCGGGCCGCGCACCGACGCGATCCGCCGCGCCCCCGGCGTCGAGGGCGGTGCGGTGTGCAGCGCGTCGACGTCGGACAGCAGCACGAGAGCGTCGGCCCGCACCAGGTGCGCCACCAGCGCGGCCAGCCGGTCGTTGTCCCCGAAGCGGATCTCGTGGGTCGCCACGGTGTCGTTCTCGTTGACGACCGGCACGACCCCCAGGCTCAGCAGCCGCTGCAGCGTCCGCTGGGCGTTGCCGTAGTGGGTGCGCCGCACGACGTCCTCGGCCGTCAGCAGCACCTGCCCCACCGTCAGCCCGGCGTGCGCGAACGCGCGCGCGTACTCGGCCAGCAGCAACCCCTGCCCCACGCTGGCGGCGGCCTGCTGGCTGGCCAGGTCGCGGGGGCGCTTGGGCAGGCCCAGCGGCGCCAGCCCGGCCGCGATGGCCCCGGAGGAGACGAGGACGACGTCCCCGCCGCCGCTGCGGCGACGGGCCAGGACGTCCACCAGCGCGTCCAGGCGCGCGGCGTCCAGCCCGCCCGCCGCGGTGGTCAGCGACGACGACCCGACCTTGACGACGACGCGGCGCGCCCCGGCGAGGTCCTCGCGCCGCGCGACGGTGGACGTCCCGGTCATTCGCTCTCGTCGTCCGCGGTCCAGTGCCCGGCCAGGCGCTCGGCCTCCAGCTCCCCGCGCGCGGCGGCCTTGGCCGCCCGGCGCTCGCGCTCCTGCAGGCGCTTGGTCTCGCGGGTGGGCCGGGAGTGGTCCTCCAGGCGCAGGTCCGACCCGCGCTGGCCCAGGACCTCGGCCCCGGCGACCATGGTCGGCTCCCAGTCGAAGACGACGGCGTTCGCGTCGTCGCCGATGACGACCTCCGCACCCGGGGTGGCCCCGGCCTTGAACAGCTCGTCCTCGACACCGAGCCGGGCGAGCCGGTCGGCGAGGTACCCGACGGCCTCGTCGTTGGTGAAGTCCGTCTGGCGCACCCAGCGGCGGGGCTTCTCGCCGCGCACCCGGAACCGCACCTGGCCGTCGCCGTACTCCTCGCGCGTGACGCGGAAACCCGACTCGTCGACGGCGGGCGGGTTCAGCACGATGCGCGTGGGGACGGCCTCGGGGGCCGCGGCGCGCGCGGCCTCGACCAGCTCGGCCATCGCGAAGGACAGCTCGCGCAACCCCGTGCGCGCCACGGCCGAGACCACGAACACGGGCGCGCCGCGCTCCTCCAGGTCCGCGCGGACGATGTCGGCCATGTCCTGCGCGTCGGGCACGTCGGCCTTGTTGATGACGACGATGCGCGGGCGGTCCTGCAGCGGGACGGTCCCGTCGTCGACGGTGTACGCCGCGAGCTCCTTCTCGATGGCCTCCAGGTCGCTGACCGGGTCCCGGTCGGACTCCAGGGTCGCGCCGTCGAGGACGTGCACGAGGGCGACGCAGCGCTCGACGTGCCGCAGGAAGTCCAGCCCGAGGCCGCGGCCCTCGCTGGCGCCGGGGATGAGCCCGGGCACGTCGGCGACGGTGAAGCGGGTCGAGCCCGCCTCCACGACCCCGAGGTTCGGCACCAGCGTGGTGAAGGGGTAGTCGGCGATCTTCGGCCGGGCCGCGGACAGCGCGGCGACCAGGCTGGACTTGCCGGCGCTGGGGAAACCCACCAGCGCGACGTCGGCGAGGGTCTTCAGCTCGAGCACGACGTCGACGACCTCGCCGGGCTCACCGAGCAGCGCGAACCCGGGGGCCTTGCGCTTGGTGGTGGCCAGCGCGGCGTTCCCCAGCCCGCCGCGGCCCCCGGGGGCGACCACGTACCGCGTCCCGGCCCCGACCATGTCGGCCAGCAGGTCGCCCTTCGGGGACCGCACGATCGTGCCCTCGGGGACCCCGATGACGAGGTCGGAACCCTCGGCGCCGTTGCGGTGCCCGCCCATCCCGAACGTGCCGCCGGGGGCGCTGCGGTGCGGGCGGCGGTGCAGGTCGAGCAGCGTGGTGACCTGCGGGTCGACCTCGAGGATCACGTCACCGCCGCGGCCGCCGTTGCCGCCGTCGGGCCCGCCGAGGGGTTTGAACTTCTCGCGGTGCACCGAGGCGCAGCCGTTGCCGCCGTCACCGCCGGACGCGTGCAGGACGACACGGTCGACGAAGTGGGTCGACATCTCTCTCAGGACTCCTCGCGGTGATCGAGCGGGTGGAACCCAGCAAGATCACCGATTGCGGGGCAGGACGAGGGGTGGAACGGACGAGGGGCGGACCGGATCTGATACCGTCCCCCCCGCGTGTTCAAGACTGGTGCGTCCTCACACGCCTCCGTCCATGTTGACGACCATTCGCCCAACACGGG
>NZ_JBJLSK010000015.1:0-137907 GCF_050871965.1 Kineococcus lubricus | reverse complement strand
CGCCCCCGGCAGCGCCTGCGACCCGCGCCCCCCCCCCCCCCCCCCCACCCCCCCCCCCCCCCCCCCCCCCCCCCCCCCCCCCCCCCCCCCCCCCCCCCCCCCCCCCCCCCCCCCCCCCGCGGCGGTGCTGTTCGAGCGGGCCGCGGAGCTGTCGGGGACCACCGGGGGGCGGGTGCGACGGCTGCTGGACGCGACGGTGACGGCCGCCGGCCTGGGGCGCCTGGCCTGGGTGCGGGAACTGCTGGGCCGCGTCCGCGACACCGGCGACGGGGAGCACCGCGACCTGCGGGCCCCGCACATGGCCGCCTGGCTGGAGACGATGGGTGGCAACCCCCGCGCCACCCTGGAGGTCCTGCTGCGGGAGCTGGACCGGCTGGCGGCCGAACCGGTGCAGGAGCCCGCGCAGGTGCCCGGCGTGGACAGCGCGGCGGTGAGCTCGGCGATCGCCTCGGTCGGGCTGTCGGCCACCTACCTGGGTGACCCCGCCTCCCAGCGGGCCACCGCCGACCTGCTGCCGCGCGCGGCCGCCCGGTGGGGGCAGGCGCTGACGGGCAGCACGTCCTTCCTGTTCGCGCGCACGGTGAGCGACCCCGACGAGCAGGTCCGCGCGGCCGTGCTGACGGCCGCGTTCGAGCACCGCCGGCACGGCGGGCGTGGCGACGCCGCGGCCCAGCTGGGGGCGGCGGCCTCGCTGCTGGACGAGCAGGCCCTGGCCGTCGACCTGCTGGACCCCCCGGTGCAGGCGGTCCTGAGCGGGCAGGCCCCGACGATCTACCTCAGCGCCCCCAACGCCCTGGTGTGGGCGCTGATCGACCTCGGGCGCTGGGACCGGGCCTCGAGCGTGGCGGTGGCCAACCTGGAAGCCACCCGGGTCAACGACATCCCCGGGCTGCGCGCCATCGCCCACGCGCAGCTCGCCGTGCTGGAGCTGCTGCGCGGGCACCGCCGGGGGGCGGGCGCCGTGCTGGAGCAGCTGCGCCACGAGGTGGCGCTGGTGCCGCTGGCGCACCTGCGCCTGCGGTGGGCGCAGGCGCTGGCCGCGGCCGCCGACGACGAGCACGAGGACGCCTTCGCGCTGCTGAGCACCGCCCTCACCCCGGGCGGTGGACCCGGGGCGGCAGGGGGCGCGGTGCCGCAGCCGCACGGGCTGCTGGCCCTGCCCGACCTGGCCGCCGCGGCGCGGCGCACCGGGCGGTCCGACGAGGCACGCGAACTCCTCGAGCAGGTGCGCGCCCCGAGGGAGGGGCGCTGGCGCACCGCCCGGCAGCAGCTGCGCCTGGCCGCGGCCGAGGCCCTGCTCGCCCCGGACGCGGAGGAGGCCGCGACCCGGCTCGGGGACCAGGCGTGGTCCCCGCACGCCGCCGCCTGGCCGCTGGAGCAGGCGGTGCTGCTGCTGGAACTGGCCGAGCTGCAGCACGGTGCGCACCTGCCCGGGGCGCAGGAGACCGCCGCCGCCGCGCTGGAGGCGTTCACCCGGGTCGGCGCCGCCGGGTGGGGCGGGCGGGCGCGCCGGTTGCTGCGCGCCACCGGCGTCCAGGTGCGGCCCGTCGCCGACGACGTGCTGGCGGCCCTGACCCCGCAGCAGGAGCAGATCGCCCGCCTGGCCGCCGCGGGCCTGTCCAACCGCGACATCGGGGAGCGGCTCTACCTGTCCCCCCGCACCGTCGGGTCCCACCTGTACCGGTCGTTCCCGAAGCTGGGCATCAGCAACCGCGGCCAGCTGGCCGCGCTCCTGGACGGGGCCGCCGGGCCGTGAGGCCCGCCCCGCCCGGCACCCGCGGGGTTCAGGCCCGGTGCCGCAGCTGCTCGGCCAGCTGCGCGCGTCGCTGGACCCCCAGCGCCCGGAACGCGTGGGCCAGGTGCGTCTGCACGGTCCGCGAGGAGATCCGCAGCCGCTCGGCGATCTGCGGGTTGGTCAGGCCGGCGGCCGCCAGCTCGGCCACCGCCTGCTGTCGGGAGGTGAGCGGCCCGGCGCCCGCTCCGGGCGCCCGCCGGTCCCCGGCCTCGTCCGCGGGACCGGTGGCGGCCAGTTCCTGACGGGCGCGGTGGGCCCAGGCGACGGCGCCGAGGCGCTCGAACGTGCTCACGGCGGCGCGCAGCGGAACCCGGGCCTGCGCCCGCCGCTGGTGGCGGCGCAACCACTCGCCCTGTTCGAGCAGGGTCTGCGCGTGGGCCAGCGGCCACCGCTCGCTGCCCGGGGCCAGGGCGAGGGCGTGGAGCTCCACCGGGTCCTCGCTCAGCAGCGCACCGGCCCGGTGCAGGACGAACCCCCGGCGGGCGGACGGGACGTCGGGACGGGCCCGGGCGCGGGTCAGGAGGGCGCGGGCCCGGTCGGGTTCCCCGCCGGCCAGGTGCGCGGCGACGGCGTCGGCGGTGGCCAGGCCGCAGACCATCGGGTGCAGCGGTTCGCCGTCCGGACGCCACAGCTGGGCCAGGAACCGCGCCGCGAGGCGGTGCTCCCCGGCGGCGGCGGCGGCCAGCCCGCGGGCGAACAGCAGGCGCGCCAGGTGCAGGCCGGACGCGGCGGGCGACAGCAGCCGCGCGGCGGCCAGCACGTGCGCGTCGGCGTCGTCCTCGGCGCGCAGCAGCGCCAGGACGGCCCGGGAGGTCAGGCTGCTGGGCCGGGTCCCGGCCGGGGCCTCCCGCAGGGACCGGGCGGTCCGGGCGGCGGCCTCGTCCCAGCGGCCGGTCTCGATGAGCGCCAGGACCAGCAGCTCGGGGATCCCGCCACCCTCGCCGGGGACCGCCCGCGGCGACCGGCGCAGCGCTTCGGCGTACAGCCGGGCGGCCCGCTCGGCCTCGTCGGTGACCAGGGCCAGCCCGCCCAGCGCGGCCGCCTCGGAGATCGGCGTGGACCGCAGGGCGGCCAGCAGGTCGGTCCCGCCCGCCAGCGCGGCGGCGATCGACGCCGCCCGCCCCACGGGGTCCAGGAGGTGCCGGCCCCAGGCGCGGACGGCCGCGTGGGCGGGGGTCGCGGTGGCGGCGCCGTCGAGGAGGCGGTGGGCCCGGCCCAGCACCGCCGGGTCCCCGCTGACCCAGGCCTCCCCGGCGACCTTGAGCAGGGCGTCGAGGTCACCCGCCGAAGGCGTCCCGTCGGCGCTGAGCTGACTGGTGGCCGCCGCGGCGGACAGGCGCTCGGACCACCGCGGGTCCCCCGCGGCCCGGGCCAGGCGCGCCGCCTGCACGAGGTGGTGGGAGCGTCGCCGGTCGTCGTCGACGCCGGCGGCGACGGTCAGGACGTGCGCCGCGGCCCCGGGGGCGCCGGCGACGGCGAGCCGGCCGGCGGTGCCGGCCAGTTCCGCGGCCAGCCCCGCGGCCGCGGCCGGGTCGGCGGGACCGCCGGCGCGGGCGGCGTGCCAGGCCCGCGCGGGGTGCCCGGCGGGCAGGGCGGCGGCCAGGGCCCGGTGGGCGGTGACGCGCTGGTGCAGGGTGGAGTCCTCCAGGACCGCCAGTGCACCGACGGGGTGGGCGAAACCGGGCCCGTCGCGGTGCAGGACCCCCGCCCGCGCCGCCGGCTCCCACACGGTGCCGGGTTCGGACCGCCGGGCGGCCCGGACCACCGCGCGCTGCTCGCTCTCCCCCGCCAGCGCCAGCAGGACGAGCGCCCGCCGGGTGGCGCCCGGCAGGTCCCGCAGGCCCGCGGTGAAGGCGTCCCGCAGGCGCACCGTGGTGCGGGGGTGGGTGATGCGCGTGCCGCGGCCGACGTGCGGTCCCCGGCCCGGGCCGCCCGCCGCGGAGGTGCCCGCGTCGTCCAGCGCGTTGCGGCGGGCCAGTTCCACCAGCACGAGCGGGTTGCCCGCGGCGAACCGCAGCAGCGGGGCCCGCACGCCCGGGTCGGGGGCGACCCCCAGGCCGTCGAGCACCTCCCCGGCCGCCCGGCGCGACAGGGCCGGCAGCGGCACGGGCGTCCACGCGGCGGCGACCGGTGTCGCCGGTTCCGCCGGTTCCGCCGGTTCCGCCGTGGCCAGCACGGGCACGCCGGTGGCGGCGCGCGCCGCGGCCACCGCCGCCACGACGTCGCGGGAGCCGGGGTCGGCGTGGTCGAGGTCGTCGACGGCCAGGACGGCGGGCACCGCCCGGCCCAGCTCCGCCACGACGTCCACGACGTCCCGGGTCAGGGTGCGGTGGTCGGCGTCGCCCCCCGGCCCGCCCGCCAGGTCGTGGGCGCGGTCCACCAGCCGCTCCAGCGCCCGGTGCAGGGCGGTGGCGGCACGGGTGGCGGGGTGGGTGCGGGCGGCGCTCGGCAACCGGCTCACGAGCTGGACGACGAGGGCCAGCGGGACGGTGGCGTCGGGGCGCAGCGCGACCAGCGGCACGACGAGCTCGCCGCGGTCGCGGTGCGGCTGGAGCGCGGCGTGCAGCACCGCGGTGCGGCCGCTGCCGCGCGGTCCCACGACCAGGGGGTCGCCGCCGTCGGTGAGGATCGAGGCGATCCGGGCCAGTTCGCGGTCGCGGCCCCGCAGCGGCGGGGGACCGGCGGGTGCGGCGGGGTGAGTCGGCGCCACCGGCCCTCCCACGCGCACCCCGCCTCCCGCTCGCTGAGCGGCGATTATGGCACCGCGCGGGCGGGACGGGTCGCGGTGGTCGCGACAACCGTTGCGGGAGAGGGTTTCCGCAATCAGCCGTGCGCCACGAGGTCGTCGCGGGACAGGTCCCGGCGGTGCACGACGTCCAGCGCCCGTTCGGCCTCGGCGTCGGCGGGGCCGAGCACGATGAGGGCGTACCCGGGCTGGTCGGGCAGGCTGAACTCCTGCCAGCGCAGCGTCACCACCCCGGCCCCGTCGACGTGCACGGGGAGCGTGCCCCGGCGGTCGGCGTGGACCTCGTGGGTGCTCCACCACCGGCGGAAGTCCTCGTCGCGGACCGAGAGGGTCCCGACGATCTCCTGCAGGCGGACGTCGCGGACGTCGGCGGTCAGCCGCAGGGAGGCCACCACGGACCGGGCGTGGGCCTCCCAGCCGGGCATGGTGCTCTTGACGAGCGGGTCGAAGGTGTCCAGGACGATGTTGCGTCCCGGGCGCAGCCACGCCGCCACCGAGCGGGCGAGCCGGTTGCTGGCGACGACGTCCTTGGTGGCGTCGACGAGGATCGCCGGTGCGCCGCGGACCGCCGAGACGATCGGCTCGAGGTCCTCGCCGAGGGGGGCGCGCGGTCGCGGGACCACCGCCGGGCGGCGGAAGGGGTGGGCGAGGCGGTAGAGGTAGTCCGCCCCGGCCTCGTCCAGGCGCAGGGCCCGGCTCAGGGCGGTCAGGACCTGCCCGGAGGGCTGGTGGTCGTGCCCCTGCTCCAGCCTCAGGTAGTACTCGGAACTGATGTCCGCCAGCCGCGCGACCTCCTCGCGCCGCAGCCCGGGGACCCTGCGCCCCGGTTCGCGGCGCAGGCCGACGTCCTCCGGTTGCAGGGCGTCGCGCCGGGCGCGCAGGAACCTGCCCAGGTCGTTGCCGTGGCTGCCCACCTGTCACCTCCCGTTCGTGGAGCTCCATGCTGGCGGGCCGGGGGGTGGGCCGGCGTCAGCCAGATGACTGCACTCGCGGGCCCGGGGAGGCTCAGCCGCCGGTGCGCCGCAACCGCTCGACCGTGCTGCGGGCCCAGCGGTCGAAACCGGTCCAGCCGATGTCGAAGCGGCGGTGCAGGGCGGGCAGGTCGACGGCGTAGCCGCGGTGGCGCAGGAAGCGCCACATCGCCGGCATGTCGCCGGGGGCGTCCTCGTCGAAGGGCACCTCCTGCGCCAGCACCGGCCGGCCCAGCGCGGCGCTGAACGCGGCCGCCATCGCCTGCGGGGTGGGCGCGTCGGAGGCGACCTCGATCCGCTGCCCCCGGAAGCCCGGCGGGTCGGCCAGCACCCGGGCGACCAGGCGCCCGAAGTCGGCGCGGGCCAGCTGCTGCAGGGGCCGGTCCGCCGGCAGGGGCAGCAGCAGGCGGCCGTCGAGGACGTCCTGCAGGCCGCCCAGGGCGTTCTCCATGAAGTACGCCGGGGCCACGACGGTGGCCGGCAGCCCGCTGGCGGCCAGGTCGGCCTCGATGACCGCCTTGGTCTCGAAGTGCGGCACCCCGGTGCCGGCGGTGGCCGAGGCGACCGAGGAGAGCACCAGGTGCGGCAGCCGCGCGGCGGCCGCCGCGGCCACGACCGCGCGTCCCTGGGCGATCTCGGCCGCGGGGCCCTCCTCGAAGGGCGTGGTGACCGCGAACGCCGCCTCGGCCCCCGTCATGGCCGCGGTCAGGGACGGGACGTCGGTGAGGTCACCGGCCACGAGGTCGACCCCGCGCGCGGCCAGGGCCCGGGCCCGGGCGGAGGCGGGGTCGCGCACCAGGGCCCGCACCGCCGCGCCCTGCTCCAGCAGGGCGGTGGCCACGGCCCCGCCCTGGCTCCCGGTCGCGCCCAGCACCAGCGTGCTCATCGTCGTGGTCCTCCCTCGTGGTGCCGGCGGACCGGTCGTCCGCCGGGGTCGGTGTCGGCGGCCAGCCGCTCCAGGCGCCGGGCCGAGGCGGGGTCGGTGGGGTACCAGAGGGTCATCACCGTCCCGGCCTCGGCCCCGACGACCGCCAGGTCCTGGAACCTCAGGTGCAGGGGCCCGACCACGGGGTGGTCGAGGTCGAAGGCTCCGGTCCCCGCCCCCGCGGCGGGGTCGGCCGCCCAGACGCGGGTGAAGGCGTCGCTGCGGGCGGCCAGCTCCCCGACCAGGGCGCGGAACCCGCCGTCCTCCAGGTGCTCCTCCAGGGAGCGGCGCAACGACCCGGCGACCATCGCGGCGACGTCCTCCCACACCGTCGTGGACAGCCGCACGATGGGGTTCAGGAACGTGAACCGGGCGATGTTCACCCCCGGTTCGAACGCCCCGGAGAGCCGGCGCGCCACCTCGTTGGAGGCCCGCACGTCGAGGTACCGGTCGCGCACGACGGCCGGGACGCCCGGCAGGCAGGAGACCAGCCGTTCGCAGTGGGCGGTCGCCGCCGCTGGATCGCCGGCTGCCGGACGTCCGCTCCCCCACTGCACGCCGTGAGGCTAGGGCGGCGGCCCGGACGGCAGCCAGACCTCCCGAGGGTCAGGCTGGTGGACCGGCGTGGCCGTCGGCGTCCGGCAGGATGCCGACACCGGTCCTGCGCGGCGGATCCCGCGGCGCGGGCCGGGAGGCCCACCGCGCGACTCGTCCGCGGTGCCGCGCGGGGACGTCCGGAGGGGAACGTCCCGACGCGGGAGCCGACCTACCGTCGATCCCCACCGGGGACCCACCGCCCACGACGACCGGCTCAGGCCGTTCGGGAACCGGAGCACACCGTGCAGTTCGGAGTCTTCAGCGTCGGGGACGTCACCCTCGACCCCACCACCGGGCACCTGCCGAGCGAGAACGAGCGCATCAAGGCCCAGGTCGCCATCGCCCGCAAGGTGGAGGAGGTCGGTCTGGACGTCTTCGCCACCGGCGAGCACCACAACCCGCCCTTCGTGCCCTCCTCCCCCACGACGCTGCTGGGGCACATCGCCGCCCTGACCGAGCGGATCGTCCTGTCCACGGCGACCACGCTGATCACGACGAACGACCCGGTGAGGATCGCCGAGGACTACGCGATGCTGCAGCACCTCGCCGACGGCCGCGTGGACCTGATGATGGGCCGCGGCAACACCGGGCCGGTCTACCCGTGGTTCGGCAAGGACATCCGCGACGGCGTCCCGCTGGCGGTGGAGAACTACGAACTGCTGCACCGGTTGTGGCGGGAGGACGTCGTGGACTTCTCGGGGCGCTTCCGCACCGCCCTGCAGTCCTTCACCTCCACGCCCCGGCCGCTGGACGGGGTGGCGCCGTTCGTGTGGCACGGGTCCATCCGGACCCCCGAGATCGCCGAGCAGGCCGCCTACTACGGCGACGGTTTCTTCCACAACAACATCTTCTGGCCGGTCACCCACACCCGGCAGATGGTCCAGCGGTACCGCGAACGTTTCGAGCACTACGGTCACGGCCCGGCCGACACCGCGATCGTCGGTCTCGGGGGGCAGTTCTTCGCCCGCGAGAGGTCCCAGGACGCCGTGCGCGAGTTCCGCCCCTACTTCGACGTCGCCCCCGTCTACGGCCACGGCCCCTCCCTGGAGGAGTTCACCGAGGCCACGCCGCTGACCGTGGGCAGCCCCCAGCAGGTGATCGAGCGCTACGCCGGGATGCGCGAGCACGTCGGGCACTACCAGCGGCAGTTGTTCCTCATCGACCACGCCGGGTTGCCGCTGTCCACGGTGCTGGAGCAGATCGAGGTCCTCGGCGGGCAGATCGTGCCGGTCCTGCGGCGGGAGATGGCCGCGGGGCGCCCGGCGCACGTGCCCGACGCCCCCACCCACGCCTCGCTGGTCGCGGCCGCCGGCGGCGCGCACGACGGCACCGTCCACGCGGTGGACGCGGTGACCGGCCGCCGCGCCGAGGCCGACCCGGTGCTCGAGCCGCAGGGGCAGGCGTGAGCGCCGGCCCGATCCTCGAACCGCTGCCCGGCGGCGGGGGGCGGCGGTCCCTGGTCGTGGTCTCCGCGGGCCTGCGCCAGCCCTCCAGCACCCGCCTGCTGGCCGACCGGCTCGGCGCGGCCACCGTGCAGGCGCTGCGGGAGGGCGGCACCGAGGTCGACGTCACGGTGGTCGAGGTGCGCGAGCACGCCCACGCCCTCGTCGACGCGCTGGCCACGGGTTTCGCGTCCCCGGCGCTGCGGGCCGCGCTGGACGCGGTCGCCGGCGCGGACGGGGTCGTCGCGGTCTCGCCCGTCTTCACCGGTTCGTACAGCGGGTCGTTCAAGTCGTTCTTCGACGTCCTGGAGGAGGGGGCGCTGGCGGGGACCCCGGTGCTGCTGGGCGCGACGGCCGGGACCGCCCGGCACTCCCTGGCCCTCGAGCACGCCCTGCGTCCCCTGTTCGCCCACCTCAGGACGCTGACCGTACCCACCGGGGTCTTCGGCGCCACCGAGGACTTCGGCGCCGGTGACGCGCAGACGGCCCTGGCCCGGCGGGTGCTGCGGGCCGGTGGTGAACTCGCGGCGCTGGTGCGCACCCGCGCCCCGCGCCCGGCCGGGACCGACGCGCTGCCGGCACCGGTCACCTCGTTCGAGCAGCTGCTGGCCGGGCGGCCCTGACCGGCGGGCCGGGCCCTCGACGCGCGGCCGGGCCGATCGTGGGGTTGCATCGGTGCCTGTGACCGATGCACCGCAGTTCGTGGACGCGCGCCGCCGCGCCGGGTGGCTGCCCGGCGACCTGGAGGGGCTGGAGAAGTGGCTGGAGCGTCTGGTCGAGCGGGTCGACGCCCGTCCGCAGGACGCCGAACGGCACCCCGTGATCGTCGAGATGGGCCGGCGGATCGACGCGGACGCGTTGCTGCGCATGCGGTTCGAACGGATGCTGGCCGAGGAGCCGCAGTCCAAGCCGTACCGCCGGCGGCACGTGCGCGACGTCGACCACCTGCTGCGCCTGCTGGACGAGCTCCTCACCAGGGCCCCGGAGTTCAGCGAGGACTCCACGGTGATGACCCCGGTCGAGGCCGTCCTGGACTGGGCCGTGAGCACGCCGTCGGGTTTCGCGGCCTTCCGCGACCCGGAGGTCAACGAGCTGATCGCCGCCTACCTGCGCGCCTGGTGCGACTTCCTCACCAGCCGCGAGTCGCTGTACGTGCTGAACGACTCGCCCACCGGCTGGCGCAGCGAGGCGGCCCGCGCCGCGGTCGGCATGGACCAGTTCGAGCACGACCCCGACGCCGAGGACTGGGGTTTCAGCTCGTAGAACGACTTCTTCACCCGCCGGTTCCGACCGGGGCAGCGTCCCACCGCCGATCCCGACGACGACACGGTGGTCGTGGCCCCGTGCGAGGCCACCCCGTACGGCCTCGCGACCGAGGTCGAGCGCACGGACCGGTTCTGGGTGAAGAGCCAGCCGTACTCGCTGCAGGACCTGTTGGCCGGGGACGAGTCGGTCGAGGGGTTCGTCGGGGGCACCGTCTACCAGGCGTTCCTCAGCGCGACGAACTACCACCGCTGGCACTCCCCGGTCTCGGGAACGATCGTCCGGGCCTTCCCGGTCCCGGGCACCTACTACTCCGAGGCCGACTCCGAAGGTCCGCAGGCCGGGGAACCGCAGGAGTCGCAGGGCTACCTGGCGCACGTCGCGGCCCGCGCCGTGTTCGTGCTGCGCGCCGACGACCCGCGGATCGGGCTGGTGGCGTTCGTGCCGGTGGGCATGGCCGACGTGTCGTCCTGCCTGATCCGGGAGGACCTGCGCCCGGGGACCCACGTGGCCAAGGGGGACGAACTGGGACGTTTCCAGTTCGGGGGTTCCACGTACTGCCTGGTGTTCGAGCCCGGCGTGGTCCGGGACGTCGCGCTGCACGCGGTCCCCCGGGTGCACGGCGACGGCGAACCCCTCGTCCTGGTCGGCAGCCGGATCATCACCACGCGCTGAGCGGACCGGCGCGGGGGTCCCGGCGCGCGGGGGTTCAGCGTGCGGGGGTTCAGCGCGCCGGGCCGCGCACCGCGTACCGCAGCAGGACCGCGCCGTTGCCGAACCCCCGCTGTTCCAGCAGTTCCAGGTGCAGGCGCACCCCTCGCGGCAGCGCGGGTCTGCCACCGCCCACCACCACGGGGTGCACGACCAGGACGCACTCGTCGACCAGCCCGTGCGCGAACGCCTCGGCCCCCAGCGCCGCGCCACCGACGCTCAGGTCGGCGGTGGACGTCTCCTTCAGGCGCCGCACCGCGCCGGGGTCGAAGGTGCGCTCGAGCCGGGTCCGCGCCGTCGACACGTCCGGCAGCGTGGTGGAGTGGACGACCTTGTCCGCGGCCCGCCAGATCCGCGCGTACTCACGCACGACGGCGGGTTCGTCCCGCAGCCAGTCGTCGTCCTCCCACACGCGCATCGTCTCGTACATCCGGCGGCCGTACAGGGAGGTGCCGATGTGCTGCTCGTGCTCGTTCCAGAAGGCGTGGACCTCCTCGTCGGGCACCGACCAGTCGAAGGACCCGGACCCGTCCTCGACGAACCCGTCGAGGGAGGTGTTGGCGGCGTAGATCAACGTGCCCACGGTTCCTCCAGGGGGACGGGGTCCCCAGCCTGCCCGGCGGCGGCGGTGCGGGGCAAGGATCACCCCCGCCCGATCTGCGCGAGGACCCAGCGCACGGCGTCGAGCACGGCGGCGGGCTGTTCGCGGGGCACGAGGTGCCCGCTGCCGGCCGCGACGCGGAAGCGGGTGCGGGTGGACAGGTCCAGCAGCCGTCGCTGCCCGTCCTGCCAGACCTCCTCCAGCCGCCGCCCGGTGCCGGCGTCGATCCCGGCGGCGGCGTAGTCCTGGGCCAGACCGCGGGCGACGACCGCGACGGGCAGGTCGCCGAGGACCTGCCCGCGCACCCGGTCCTCGGTGGCACCGACGGCGGCCGCCTCCTGCTCGCGGGCGCGGAAGCAGGCGCCGGTGGCGGTGACGTCGAGGAACTCGGCCCGCGCCTCGACGGGGACGGCGGCGCCCAGCAGGGTCGGCGCCAGCGTCCGCAGCACCCCCGTCCGGGCGAGCAGCGCGAGCAGCTGCCAGGACGGCTGGGCGGGGACGCCGGCGGTGCGCAGCAGGTCCGCGGTGCGGCGGGCGTCGTCCTCGGGGCGGGCGTCCACGAGCACCAGGCCGGCGACCTCGCCGGGGTGCTCTAGGGCGAACTCCCGGACGAACAACCCGCCCATCGAGTGCCCGACGAGGACGTACGGCGGTTCGGAACCACTGCGGCGCAACGCCTCGCGCAGTTCACGCACGACGGCGGCGCCGGTGCGCGGCAGGGTGGAGGGACCGCTGCGCCCGTACCCGGCGCGGTCGGCGGCCACGACGGCGGCCGGGAGGTCCCAGTGCTGCAGGACGCGGGCGAAGGAGGCGCTGGTCTCCCCGCTGCCGGCCTCCAGGACGACGGTCGGCCCGCTCCCGGGGCGACGCACCAGGTGCAGCACGGCGGTTCCGACGTCGACGGTCGTGCTCCCGGCCGGAGCCGGTGGGCGTCCGCTCCAGCGGGCCAGCTGCTCGCCGGCCGCACCCCCGGCCGCGCCCCCGGCCACCAGGGCCGGCGCCACCAGGGCCAGCCGCAGCGCGGTGCGCCGCCCCGGGGTCACGACCACCGCCCGGCGGGCGCGGCCGGGCGCGGAGCGGTCTTCGGCCAGAGCGTGTACGAGACCGCCCAGACCAGCTCGACGGCGCACACCACGCCCAGCAGCGGGAGGAACCGGTCGAGGGCCGCGGTGCGGGCGGGGTCGCCGATCCAGTGCTGTCCGGCGGCCAGCAGGCCGGCGGCGACGAGGGCGGACAGCAGGGTGCGCAGCACGTCACCCCAGCAGCGGCGGGTGTGGGCCCGGCCGTGCAGGCGGGCCGGGGCCGGTCCCCCGGCGAAGCGGTGGGCGAACCGGACGTCCGCCCAGGCCACCAGGCGGCGGCCGTAGGCGAGGGTGAAGCCGAGGTAGATGGCGGCCAGGGCGTGCGCCGGTGTCGCCTCGGCCCCGGCGCGCAGGTGCAGGGCCGTCGCGACGAGCAGGACCAGGTCGACCAGCGGCACCGCCGCCAGCAGGGCACCGCCCGCGCGGGGGGCGCGCAGCGGGTAGCGGGCCAGCAGCCCGGCGACGACGAGCACCCAGAACGCGACTTCGCAGCCGACGATGAGCAGCAGCACGGGACCTCCGTCGATCAATGTTTGAACACGACTGTGTTCACAAACAAGCTAACACGGTCGTGCTACGTCCGGGGTAGGGTCACGGGGTGCCCAAGCTCATCGACCACGCCGCCCGGGAGGTCGAGGTCGCCGAAGCCGCCTGGCGGGTCGCGGCCCGCGACGGGGTGCGCGGGGTGTCCGTGCGCAGCGTCGCCGCCGAGGCCGGCCTGGCCACCGCCTCGCTGCGCCGCGCCTTCCCCACCCAGGCCTCGCTGCTGGCCTACTGCCTCGACCTCGCGCGCCGCCGCGCCACCGCCCGGCTGGCCGACCTCGCCGAGGTCACCGACGTCGACTCCGCCGGCGCCGTCCTCGCCGAGCTGCTGCCGCTGGACGCCGGGCGCCGACTGGAGGCCGAGGTCCAGATCGCCCTCGGCGTCGCCGCCCTGGCCGACGCCGACCTGCGCCCGGTCGCCGACGCCGCGCACGACGACGTCGCCGCCGTCTGCCGCCACGTCGTGCAGGCGCTCACCGGCCGCGAGCCGGACGAGGACCGCGTCGCCCACCTGCACGCCCTGCTCGACGGCCTGGCGCTGCACCTCGTGCGCGCCCCCGCCGGCGCACCCGGCGACCGGGTCCCGCGACTGCTGCGCGAACACCTGGCCCGCCTGGCCGGCGAGGGGCGGACGCGCTGAACCCTTGACGCCCCGCCCCCCGACGACGTGTACTTGTCGATGTCGTCAATTGCGGAGGCACTCAAGTGCGCGACCAGCTCAGCACCACCTTCGCGGCGCTCGCCGACCCCACCCGCCGCACCCTGCTGGCGCAGCTGGCCCAGGGCGAGGCCACCGTCAACGAGCTCGCCGCCCCGCACGAGCTCACCCTGCCCGCCATCTCCCGGCACCTGGCCGTGCTGGAACGGGCCGGCCTGGTCGTCAAGACCCGACAGGCCCAGTGGCGGCCGTGCCACCTCGTCGCCGACCCGCTGCGCGAGGTCGACGCCTGGGTGGACGGCTACCGCCGCTTCTTCACCGACCGGTTCGACCGGCTCGCCGAGCAGTTGTCGAAGGAGACACCGTGACCGCACCCACCGACCCCGCCACCGACCCCGCCGCCGGACCCACCGCGGGGCGCAGCGTGGAACTCGTCCGCGACTACCCCGTCGGACCCGCGCGGGTCTTCGCCGCGTGGACCGACCCCGACCAGCTGGAGTGGTTCTCCGGACTGCCTGCGGCGCAGTCCGGTCCGAGCGTCGACCTGCGCCCGGGCGGTCTGTGGCGGGTCACCCTGCAGGAGGGCCCCGGCGGGCGGCGCTACGCCACGGGCGGGCTGTACCACGTCGTCGACCGCCCGCACCGCCTGGAGTTCAGCTGGGGCGCGCCCGGCGGCTGGCCCGAGCTCGACCCCGCCCACCCGGACACCGTCCCGCGGATCACCGTGACCTTCCAGCCGCTGCCCCCGCACGGTTCGGGAACCCGGATGACGGCGACGCTGCGGCTGCCCGGGCACCTCGACGACGCCCAGGTCGCCCACTGGTTCGACCTGGGCATCCGCGACGGCTGGACCGTCACGGTCGACCGGCTCGCCGGGCACCTCCAGACCCACCGCGCCGACGCGCCCCGCTGACCCCCGCGCCGGTCACAGGGCCGGTCACAGGGCCGACAACCGCCGCAGCAGCGCCCCGGCGAAGTCGCCGGGCACCTCCAGCGCCACCCGCGTCCCGCCGGGGTAGCTGCGCGGGAAACCGTGGTAGCCGTCGCGCAGGTCCGCGATCGTCTGGCCGCGACCCGGGCCGTCGGTGTGGTCGACGACCACCGGCACGGTCGGGGCCAGTGCCGGTTCCAGCTCCCCGGTGGCCACGGCCGCCGCCAACGGGTCGTGCAGCACCGCGCAGGGCCGCCCGAAGCGCTGGGCGTAGAAGGTGAAGTAGTGCTCCAGCATCCCGGCGATCGCCACCGCGCCGGGGGTCCCGGCGGCCAGCAGCGCCTGACGGTGCGACTCCTCGAACACGTGGCGCATCGTGACGTCCAGGCCGATCATCGTCAGGTCGAAACCCGCCGTGAACACCCGGTGCGCGGCCAGCGGGTCGTTCGCGACGTTCGCCTCGGCCACCGCCGACACGTTCCCCGGGGCCTGCGCCGCCCCACCCATGACGGTCACCTGCGCGACCAGCTCGGGCAGCCGCGGTTCCAGGTCCAGCGCCAGCGCGAGGTTCGTGAACGGCCCCACGGCCAGCAACCGCAACCGCCCCGCGTGGGCCCGGGCGGCGTCCACGATCGCCTGCGCTCCCGGCACCCCCGTCGGCTCGGCGGCCGCCCGCGGCAGCTGCACCTCCCCGATCCCGTTGACGCCGTGGACCTCCGGCGCGCCACCGCTGTAGGGGTGGTCGAGGAAGTCGTGCGCGCCGACGCTCACCGGGACGTCCGGGCGTCCCAGCAGGGCCAGCAGGTCGAGGGTGTTGCGGGCACCCCCGGCGGCGTCGAGGTTGCCGCTGACGGTGGACACGCCCACCAGGTCGACCTGCGGGGAGCCGACCAGCCACCCGATGGCCATGGCGTCGTCGATGCCGGTGTCGCAGTCCAGGAAGAGGGGGGCGCTCACGCCCCGCAGTCTAGGTCGGGGTCCCCGCCGGGCCCGGCCCCCGCCCCGGCCCGCCGTCGCCGTCCCAGCCCTCCTGCGGGGTCCGGCACGTCTCGCGGAACACGTACTGCGACACGTGCCGGCGCTGCGCGCTGGTCCAGTCGATGACCGGGCGGCGGGCCTGCTCGGGCAGGTACCCCACCCGGTAGACGGCCATGAGCTCCAGGTCGTCGGGCACCGCGAGCAGGTCGACGATCTCCTCCCACGCGCCGGGCACCTCCATGGGGAAGCTGATGAACTGCAGCCCCAGCCCCAGCTCGGTCGTCGTCAGCCACACGTTCTCCATCGCCGCGCCCATCGAGAACAGCGAGTAGAACGCCGACAGCTCCCCGGGCCGGTACTCGGCGCGGTCCAGCATCACCCCCAGCAGCAGCGGCGAGCCCGCGACGAGCTGCCGGTTCTGCTCCCCCAGCGTCGCCGGCACCCGCAGCACGTTCATCGCCGCCTGCCCCCACCGGGTGAAGACGCTGCGGCTGAACGGGCGCAGCGGGGCGGGCAGCTTGTCGAAGAACATCCCGGTCCGGGTGCGCTCCATCTCCTGCTCGCTGAACCGGAAGTACCGCTTGTAGCGCTCGAAGAAGGTGCCGTTGCCCATCGCGGTGCGCATCGAGCGGCCGCTGATGGCCGCGACCGCCTCGATCGTGTCCCGGGACTCCACGAGCACGAAGCGCCACGGCTGGCTGTTCAGCTGCGACGGGGCCCGGGCCGCGACCTCCACCAGGACCCGCTGGTGCTCGGCGCTGACCGGGTCCGGCAGGAACGGGCCGTTGGTGGTGCGGCGCGCGGCGATGGCCTCCCGCAGCTCCATCAGCGCACCCCACCCGGTGCACGCCCCGCCGCGCGCAGCCCTGCCAGGTACGCCGGGGCCGCGGTGGCCGCCAGCACCGGGTGCCAGGGCGACCGCGCCGGCACCGCCGGGATCGCCAGCAGCGGCGCGGCCACCGGCAGCAGCCGCCAGAAGGCGCCCGACCGCCGCCGGGCCAGGTCCAGGCCCGCGGCCGCGGTCAGGGTCGCGGTGGTCACGTACAGGCCGTGGTGCACCCACCGCACCCGCGAGGTGTCCAGGACGCGCGCGGCGACGGCCGCCCCGAGGGCGCAGTTCAGGAGGTAACCGCCCGCGGCGGCCACTAGCAGCGGAGAGCGTGCGGGCACGGGCGACAGTGGACCACGCCCGGGTCCGGTGCGCACGGGACCCCGGTGGGGCCGCGCGCCCGGGGACGGGTCAGGCGCTCTCGCGGATCGCCAGCAGCACCTGCCCCACCAGGTCGGCCGGGACGTCCGGCAGGCCGTGGTCGTACCGGGCGTGCCCGGAGACCTGCGCCAGGATCCCGTCGCTGTCGGCGGCGGTGAAGACCTCCCGGCACCCGGCGACGACGTCGCCGCAGGTGAACGTCTTCACGCTGGCTCTCCCTCCGTGGGGCTGCTGCTGCACACCGGGGTCCTCGACGCCCCGCCGCGGCGACCTGAGGCCGGCTCGGCGATCGCACCCGGACGGCGCAACGCCCGCCCCCGGGATCGGGGACGGGCGTCGCGGGGTGCTGCGGGGTGCTGCGTCAGTGCTTCGGCGACCCCTGGTGGTCGTCCTCCTCGGCCGACTCCACCGGAGCGGGCCGGCGCAGGCTCAGGACGATCGCCAGCGTCAGGGAGACCACGATGACGCTCAGGCTGATCCAGGTCGGGATGTGCGGGATCGAGGGGCTGATGACCTCGTGCCCGGCCTGGAAGAACAGCTTCACGCCGATGAAGGCCAGGATGAAGGCCAGCGCCTTGCTGAGCAGGTGGAAGCGCTCCAGCAGACCCGACAGCAGGAAGAACAGCGCCCGCAGACCCAAGATCGCGAAGGCGTTCGAGGAGTAGACGATGAACGGCTCGTCGGAGACGGCCAGCACGGCCGGCACGCTGTCGACGGCGAAGATCAGGTCGGCGGCCTCGATCGCGGCCACGACGGCCAGCAGCGGGGTGCCGTAGCGCTTGCCGGCTTCCTTGATGAAGAACTTCTGGCCGTGGTACTCGTCCTTCAGCGGGACGATCCTCTTCAGCATCCGGACACCGATGTTGGTGCTCGGGTCCATCTCCTCGTCGTCGCCCTTGAGCATCTTCCACGCCGACCACAGCAGGATCGCGCCGAAGATGAACAGGACGAAGGTGAAGCGCTCGACGACCGCGACACCGACGCCGAGGAAGATCCCGCGGAAGACCAGCGCACCGAAGACGCCGAAGAACAACACCCGGTGCTGGTACTCCCTGGGCACCTTGAAGTAGGCGAAGATCAGCGCGAAGACGAAGAGGTTGTCGACCGACAGGCTCTTCTCCAGCAACCAGGCCGTGGTGTACGCGGTGCCGGCCTCGACGCCGTAGGCCCAGAAGATGATGCCGCCGAAGACCAGCGCGATGACGACCCAGAGGATGCTCCAGGCCGCGGCTTCCTTGAACTTGATGACGTGGGCGCCGCGGTGGGCCAGCAGGTCGACCGCCAACATGACGACGATGACCGCGCCGAGCGCCACCCACGCCCACAGGGGGACGTTGAGGTCCAGGTCCACTGCGTGCTCCCGGGTTCGAGGGACGAACGGGGCGGTGTGCCGCCCCTCATCCATGGTGACTGCCGGAAGCGGGAAGCGGGGGGTCGAGAACTCGACGAGTTCCGCGCCCTTCCTTGCCGGGACCTGGCAATCAGGTGGCGTCCTCAGGCCAGGCCAGGGCACGGGCGGCCAGCACGGCGGCCTGGACCCCGAAGCGGGCCTCGGGGCGGGTCGGGTCGATCCCGGTGAGGTCGCGCACCCGGGCCAGGCGGTAGGTCACGGCGCGCACCGACAGGTGCAATCGTCGCGCGGCCTCGGTGGTGTTGCCTCCCGAGGCCAGGTAGGCCTCCAGGGTGTCCAGGAACGGCGCGGCGCCCCCCCGGCCCTCGCGCAGCGGCCCCAGCGTCGTCTCGACGAGGTCGGTGGCCACCGCCCGGTCGCGCAGCAGCACCTCGAAGACCAGCAGGTCGGTCGCGTCGGCGACCGGGTCACCGCCGCCGAGGCGGTCCCCGAGCTCCAGGGCCCGGCGCGCCTGCTCGTAGGAACCCACGACGCCCGCCGCGCCCGGTCCGGGGCGCCCGACCCCGGCGCGCCAGCGGGTGCGCTCGGGCGGGCCCAGGACCTCGCGCACCCGGTCGAGGACCTCGGTCACCGCGGCCCGGTCGGGGGCGGCGAACACCACGACCAGCGCCCCGTCCTTGGTGGCGACCAGGGCGTCGGCGTCGGCCTGGGAGCCCTGCAGCCGCCGCTCGACGGCGGCCAGCGGGGCGGTGCCGTCGTTGAAGGCGCTCTCGGCCCGCACGACGCACACGGCGTGCGGGCCGGTGAGGTCCAGGCCGTGGCGGGGGGCCCGGCGCAGCAGGCCGGGCAGGTCGGCGGTGCCGGCGAGCAGGTCGTCGACGAACTCGCGGCGGTCGGACTCCTCGCGGCGCACCAGCTGGCGGCGGGCGATCTGGTAGCCCTCGGTGAGGGCCGCGACGGCGTCGTCGGTGGCCCGCAGCACCACCTCGCCGGCCGTCACGACGCCCTCGGGGTGCTCGCCGGCCCGCGCGACCGGCGGCAGGTGCCGCCACAGCCGCCAGGCCGCGGACAGGTACAGGTCCAGCAGCGCCCGCAGGGCGACCCCGGCGGTGGCTGCGCCCTCCCCGACGACGCGGTACCGCGCGATCCGCGCCGGGGACAGGCGGCGGCCCTCGACGACGGCGCGCCAGACGGCCTCCAGGAAGTCCTCCAGGAGGCCGGGGTCCAGGCCGCCGGCGTCGCTGGAGGCGTCCCGGGCGACGGTCCGCAGCCGGTCGGTGTCGGGGTGGCCCCCCCCTGCGGGGGCTCCGGCGGGTCCGGCGGCGGGGCGGGGGGTGGACACCGGCGGATGATGCCACCGCACCCGCTGCCCCGCGGCGGGACGGGGAGACGGGTGAGCTCGTGGACGTGTGATGCTCGTCACAGACGCCGTCCACACCTACGTGTTGGTCCTGCCGATGCCGAGGTAGCGGAGGGTAGGGTCCCAGCGGACGGTTCGTCACAGGACCTCCACCCAGGCTCGACAGTCCACCCCCGTCACAGCAGTCACCGCCCCCGATCCGTCCCGCCGAACAGCCGATCCGGGCTCGCGCCCCCGACCGCTCTGGACGTACACGACGTGCTCTCGCCGCAGGCCCGCCCCACCCGCCGATCGACGACCCCCGCGCGGCTGCGCCCGGCGCTGCTGATCGCGGCCGCCGCAGCGAGCACCGGGTGCCTGGCGCTGAGCGCGGCCGCCCCCGCCTCCGCGCTGCCCGGCGCCGTCGTGAACACCGTCCCCGCCGCGGTCGCCACCGTCGAGGGCCCCACCCAGGCCGAGCTCGACGCCGCCCGCCGGCAGGCCGCCGAGTCCGCCGCCAAGCTCGCCCAGGCCCAGGCCGACCTGTCCGCCGCGCAGGCCCGGCTCGACGCCCTCGCCGCCCAGGCCGGGGCCGCGCTCGAGACGTACCAGCAGGCCATGGAGGCCAAGCAGGCCGCCGAGACCGAGGAGGCGGCCCAGCGCGAGCGGCTCGCCCAGGCCCAGGCCCGGCTGGAGCAGGGCAAGAAGGACCTCGGCCAGTGGGCCGCGCAGGCCTACCGCGGCGGCGCCTCCCTGGAGCAGTACTCCGGCTTCGTATCGGTCCTGAAGAACGGGGCCAGCGACGACACCGCCACCGCCCTGGCCACCGCCAAGCGCATCGGCGACGGCCGCAGCAGCGCCGTGGAGGAGTACGAGGAGGCCCAGCGCGTCCAGGCCGACGCCACCACCCGCGCCGAGGCCGCCGCCGCCGAGGCCCGCAAGCAGGCCGACATCGCCACCGCCGCCAAGCAGCAGGCCGACGCCCTCGTCGCCCAGCAGCGCACCCAGGTCGGTGAGCTCGCCGCCCTGCAGGCCGCGGCCTCGGGCACCGCGACCTCCGACTCCGAGCGGGCCGCCACGCTCGCCGCCAACCTCGCCGCGGCCCGGGCCCAGGCCCAGGCGGCCTCCGCGGCGGCCGTCAGCGGTGGGTTCGCCGCCGTCGGCGACTGCGACACCAGCGTCAGCCTGTCCGGGTTCGCCAACGGCCTCATCCCGCGCAGCGCCCTGTGCCCGCTGGCCAGCTCCCCCAACCACGTCCTGCGCTCGGACGCCGCCAACGCCTTCACCGCGCTCAACGACGCCTACGCGGCGGAGTTCGGGTCCAACATCTCCATCACCGACTCCTACCGGACCCTGGCCGAGCAGATCGACGTCAAGGCGCGCAAGCCCGGGCTGGCCGCCAAGCCCGGCACCAGCCGGCACGGCCTGGGCATCGCCGTCGACCTCGGCGGCGGCATCCAGAACGCCACCTCCGCCCAGCACCTGTGGATGGACCGCAACGCCGCCCTGTACGGCTGGATCAACCCCGCGTGGGCGCAGAACCGCAGCGGCCAGTTCGAACCGTGGCACTGGGAGTTCACCGGCTGATGGGCGCCCGGCCGCCGGCCCGTGGCCCGTTCACCGCCTGGGACGGGCCGATCGCGATGGCCCACCGCGGGTTCAGCGCCACCGACGCCCTGCGCGGCCTGGAGAACACGCTGCCGGCCTTCGCCGCCGCCGTCGACCTGGGGTACACGTACCTGGAGACCGACGTGCGCGCCACCGCCGACGGGCGGCTGCTCGCCTTCCACGACGAGCACCTCGACCGCGTCACCGACGGCCGGGGCCCGCTGGCCCAGCGGTCCTACGCGCAGGTCCGCCGGCTGCGGCTGGCCGGGCGCGAACCCGTCCCCACCCTCGAGGACGTCCTGGGCTCCTTCCCCCGGGCCCGGTTCAACCTCGACGTCAAGTCCGCCGCCGCGGTCGCCGGTCTGGACGACGTGCTGCGCCGCACCGCGGCGCACGACCGCGTCCTGGTCACCGCCTTCGGCGAACGGCGCCGTCGCGCGGCGCTGGCCGCCGTCGGTGGGCGCGGAGCCGTGGGCGCCACCTCGGCCAGCTCCCCCGGCACCGCCCTGGCCCTGGCCGGAGCGGGCCTGCGGGCCCCGCTGCTGACCCGCCTGGCCCTGCGCGACGTCGACGCCGTCCAGGTCCCCGTCCGGCACGGCGCGGTCCCGGTCGTGACCGAGCGGTTCGTCGAGACCGTCCACCGGGCCGGGGCCCAGGTCCACGTGTGGACCGTCGACGACCCCGTGCAGATGCGCGCCCTGCTCGACCTCGGCGTCGACGGCCTGATCACCGACCGCGCCGACGTCCTCAAGGACGTCCTGGTCGCCCGGGGCCAGTGGGCGGGGTGAGCACCGCCACCCGCCGCGCCCGCCGCTCCTGGTACGTCTACGACTGGGCCAACTCCGCGTTCGTCACCACCACCCAGACCGTGCTGCTGGCTCCGTACCTGACCGTCGTGGCCCGTCGCGCGGCCTGCCCGGACCAGCCCGGGGAGTGCACCCGAGCGCTGTCGGTCCTGGGCGTGCCGGTGGCTCCCGGTTCCCTGGCGCTGTACACGATCACCGCGGCGACGCTGCTGTCGGCGCTGCTGCTGCCCTTCGTGGGGGCGCTGGCCGACCGCGCGCGGCACCGGCACCGGCTGCTCGGGGCGTTCGCCTGGACCGGCGCGGCGGCCGCGACCGGCCTGGTGGCCCTGGGCGGGGACCGCTGGTGGCTGGGCGTGGCCCTCACGCTCGTCGCCGTCGTCAGCCTGACCTGCTCCCTGGTGGTCAACGACGCGCTGCTGTGCGACGTGTCGCCCCCCGAGGAGCGGGACGCGGTGTCCTCGCGCGGCTGGGCGGCGGGGTACCTGGGCGGTTTCCTGCTGCTGGCGCTGAACCTGCTGCTGGTCTCCACCCCCGCCACCTTCGGCCTGGACGAGGAGTGGGCGGTCCGGCTGTCGCTGGCCTCGGCCGGGTTGTGGTGGGGGTTGTTCACCGTGGTGCCCGTCGTGGGGCTGCGCGCCCTGCCCGCCCGCCCGCTCGGCGGCCTCGCGACGGACCCGGCCGGCGGGTCGGTCGCCGGGCCGCTGCGGCAGCTGGGCGCGACGCTGCGGGGGCTGCGCCAGCACCCGCAGGTGCTGCGGTTCCTGCTGGCCTACCTGGTCTTCAACGACGGCATCCAGACCGTGATCGCCGCTTCCAGCGTGTACGGCCAGGAGGAGCTGGGCTTCACCTCCGCGCAGCTGCTGACGACGGTCCTGCTCGTGCAGGCCGTGGCGTTCGCCGGCGCTCTGGTGTTCGGGCGACTGGCGGTCCGGTTCGGCGCCCAGCGCACCATCCTGGGTGGGCTGGTGCTGTGGATCGTCGTCGTGCTCGGCGCCTTCGCCGTCCCGCGCGGCGCGTTCGGCACCTGGCTGGCGCTGGCGGCGGTGATCGGCCTGGTGCTGGGCGGGACGCAGGCGCTGGCGCGGTCGCTGTTCAGCCGGCTGGTCCCGCGGGGGGCCGAGGCGGAGTACTTCAGCCTCTACCAGGCCGGGGAGCGGGGGACGAGCTGGCTGGGGACGCTGGCGTTCGGGCTCGTGGCGCAGCTGTCGGGGTCGTACCGGCCCGCGCTGATCGCGCTGCTCGCCTTCTTCGTCGTGGGGGCGGTGCTGCTGCGGCGGGTGGATGTCGCCGCCGGGGTTCAGCAGGCACAGCGAGGCACCGATCCAGTACGCTGAGTAATCAATCCATCTCGCTGCGCACACGACCTCCACACTCCGGTCGGGAACGTCGTGGAACAGCGGGGGTCGTCACAGCGTTCAACCATCGAGTCCCTCCCACTCCCCCGGACCCCCGGTGGGACGCCGTACGGGAGGGACCGTGGGGAGGTCACATGAGCGAGCGCAACCTACGAGGGTCCCGCCTCGGAGGCGCCAGCCTCGAGAGCGAGTCCGGCGTCGAGCCGGCCGAGCGTCAGCAGGTCACGTACCACTGCCCGAACGGCCACACCGTCACGGTGCCCATGTCGCTGGAGGCCGACGTGCCTCCGCTGTGGGAGTGCCGCTGCGGGGCAGAGGCACTGCGGGCCGACACCGACGCCCCGGAGAAGAAGGCCGGGAAACCGGCGCGCACGCACTGGGACATGCTCCTGGAGCGTCGCACCATCGCCGAGCTCGAGGTGCTGCTGGACGAGAGGCTCGAGCTGCTGCGCAGCCGCGAGCTGATCAAGCGCAGCGCCTGAGCAGCAGGTCCACCGGCACGATCGCACGGCGGCCGGCCCACCCACCCGGGTGGGCCGGCCGTCGTGCGTCCGGGCCCCCCGGGGCGAGGGCCCGCCTCAGCGGCCCAGCTCCCGGCGCTCGTCCACGACCTCACCGTCCACCACCTCACCGTCCACGACGTCGCCCACGACGTCACCCACGACGACCGTCGGCGCCCCCGCCCGGCGCACCGCGCGCTCGAAGCGCCGGCGCACCAGGCGCACGAACAGCGCCCGGACCAGCCGCCGGGTCGGGGGCAGCACGCACAGCAGCCCCGCGACGTCGCTGAGCAGCCCCGGCAGGACCAGCAGCACCCCGCCCACACCGGTGAGCACCGCGTCGCCGACCGCACCGGGCTCCTGCCCCGGGACGGGCTGCCCGAAGGGCACCGCCGCGGACTGCCGGAACGCCCGCACCGCCGTGCGCCCGGCCCGGCGCAGGACCAGCGCCCCGCCGAAGGTCTCGGCCAGCAGCAGCACCAGCACCCAGCCGCCGCCCACGACGTGCGCGACCTGGACCAGCAGCCACACCTCCAGCACGACCAGCAGCAGCAGCGCCACCGCGACCCACGGAGCCCACCGGCGGGCCCTCACGCGGCCGGCCCGCCGCTCAGGGCCGGGTCGCCCGCCGGGCGCACCGGGGCCGGGGCCGAGCCGCGCGGCCCGCGCCGCACCCCGCGGCGGGCGGTCAGCAGCAGCAGGAGCGCCAGGGCGCTCAGGACGACCTCCGGCCCCTGCCCGACCCGGGTCGCGACGGTCTGCGTCGAGCGCAGCGCCACGTCACCGGTCAGGACGTCCTGGGTGAACAGCGAGGACTCCTGGTGGGGCGTGCCGTCGGCGTCGATGAGCGCGCTGACGCCGACGGTGGAGATCTGCACCACCGACCGGCCCGTCTCCACCGCCCGCAGCCGCGACATCGCCAGCTGCTGCACGGCCTCGTCGGAGTAGCCGAAGGTCGCGTTGTTGGTCTGCACGACCAGGAACTGCGCCCCGGCGCGCACCGAGTCGCGGACCGTGTCGTCGAAGGCGACCTCGAAGCAGATCACGTCCCCGACCCGCACGCCGTCCATCGACAGCAGCCCCACGTGGTCGCCGTGGACGAAGTCGCGGCGGACCAGGTCCACCTTGTCGCTGAAGACGCGGAAGAACGAGCGGTACGGCATGTACTCGGCGAACGGCGCCGGCCGCTGCTTGACGTAGTGGCGCGCGTCGTCCTCGCGGGCCCCGGAGATGCCCTCCTGCGGGGTCACCACCAGGCCGGTGTTGGAGACGAAGCGGCCGGGGCCGTCCAGGACCGCGCCGACCAGGACGGGGGCGTCGATCGCGCGGGCGGCCCGCTCGACGACGGCCCGGGCGTCGGCGTTCTCGTAGGGGTCGATGTCGCTGGAGTTCTCCGGCCACAGCACCAGGTCGGGCTGCTGGGCGGTGCCGGCGGCGACCTGCGCGGCCAGCCCCTCGGTGGCGCCGGCGTGGTTGTCCAGCACGGCGCGGCGCTCGGCGTTGAACTCCAGCCCCGCGGCGGGGGTGTTGCCCTGCACGGCGGCGACGTGGCGGGTGCCGTCCTCGGCCGCCGTCGGGCGCGGCACCAGGGCCCCGGACCAGGTGACGGCCGCGGCGGCCACGAGCAGCACCGCGGCCGGCCGCAGCCGCGGGACCGCGCGGGCGGCGCCGGCCGGGGCCGGCAGCCGCAGCAGGGCCAGGACGGCCGAGGCGGCCAGCGCACCGGCCAGGGCCACCCCGAACGTCACGGCCGGGGACCCGCCGAGGGCGGCCAGACCCAGGGTGGGGGCGTCGGCCTGGGAGAAGGCCAGCCGGCCCCACGGGAACCCCTCGAAGGGCACCCGGGCGCGGGCGGCCTCCAGCGCCACCCAGCCGGTCGCCACGGCCAGCGGCGCCAGCCGCCACCGGGCGCGCTGCAGCCGCGGCAGGCAGGCGCCCAGGACGGCGTAGAAGGCGCTGCACACGACGGTCAGCGCGCTCCACGGCAGCAGCCCCACGAACGTCCCGCTCCAGGACAGGTGGGGGAACATGAACGCGAAGCCGAACCCGAACCCGGCCAGGGCGCCGGTGCGGGCCCGCACCCCGTGGGTGGCCACGGCGAGCAGCGCCACGGCGGCGATCGCGGTGGGCCACCAGCCGGCGGGCGAGACGGCCCCGGGGAACGCGGCCCAGGCCGCCACCCCGCCCAGCACCGACAGCAGCAGGCTGACCGGCAGCGGCACGGGAGCGGGGTCGGCCGGGCGGGAGCGCATCACGTGAGGGTAACCGCCGGGACTCGCCCGCTGGTTCCCCGGCGGGCGTGCCGGGACCCAGTCGAGTTCGCGTACCCCTCGCGCCGTCGCGCACCCCGTCGGCCACGAGGTGCGTGCCGTTATCTAAGGGCACGCGAACCCGACCTCGTCCACTCCGACCGGGCGCGCGATCCAGGCGTCGTCGCAGGTGGCACGACTACACCGACGCAGGCGCGTCGTACTCGGTCGGTCTTCCTCCTCGTGGACTGCGAACTCGAAGCTACTCAGCCGTTGACGGCTGTCAACCGGCCGGTGACCTGCGCGAACGTGCATCGCCGCTGGTCATGGGCCGGTCACGGTCTGTGATCCAGCGGTGCGGACCGGCGTGTCGCCCGGCGTGTCGTCCCGGCGTGTCGCGCGAGCCCCACGCACCCCTCGCGTCGCGCCGGCCCCGCCGCCGGCTCACAGGTCGTCGTGCACCACGACGCCGTCGACCACGGTCCGCCGGCACACCGGCTCCGGGGCCCCCGGGGAGAGGTCCGGCAGCCCCGGCGTGCCCGAGCGGGCGTCGGTGCTCCACCCCGACAGCCGCCGGTCCGGGGCCTGCACCACCAGGTCCTGCACGTCCCACACGGCGTAGGTGGCCGGGGCTCCCGGTCGCAGCACCCCCGGGTGGCCCTGCCCGGCGAGGCGGTGACCACCGCGGGTGTGCGCCAGGAACGCCGCCCGCACCGAGACCGCCTGCTCGGGCCGGGCCGGGAACCCGGCGGCCCGCACCGCCGCCCACGGCGCGAACGGGGTCACCGGGGTGTCCGAGCCGAAGGCCATCGGGACCCCGGCGGCCGCGAACGCCGCCAGCGGGTGCGTGCCGGCGCTGCGCTCCCCCAGCCGCCGCGCGTACACCCCGCCCGGACCGCCCCAGGTGGCCTCGAACGCCGGCTGCACGCTGACCGCCGTCCCGTACCGCGCGAACGCCTCCACCACCGCCGCGTCGGCCACCACCGCGTGCTCCACGCGGTGACCGGCCGAGGCCAGCGCCGGGACGCCCAGGTCGGCCGCGACCTCCCCCAGCGCCTGCACCACCACGTCCAGGGCGGCGTCGCCGACGGCGTGGAAGGCGGCCTGCACCCCGGCCACCGTGCAGGCGTGCAGGTGGTCGCGCACCGCCGCCGCGTCCAGGTGCAGCGTCCCGCGCCGGCCCGGGGCGTCGGCGTAGTCGGCGCGCAGCGCCGCCGTGCGCGAACCCAGCGCACCGTCGACCGCGAGGTCGCCGCCCAGCCCGGCCAGCACCGCACCGCTGCCGGCCACGACCTCCCGCGCCCGCTGCGGGGTGCGCACCGCCTCGGCCAGGTACCCCACGACGTTCGGCAGCGGTTCGGCCGCCGCCAGCTCCTGCAGGGCCCGCAGGTCCTCCGGCGGCGCCAGCCGGCACCCGGACATCTCGTGCACCGTGCCGATGCCCACGGCGGCCGCGGCCCGCAGCGCCGCCCGCCGCGCCTCCTGCGCCGCCTGCGGGCTCAGCGCGGCCCACCGGGCGTCCAGGGCCGCGTGGAAGGCGGGTCCGCGCACCCAGCCGTCCTCGTCCCACCCCTGCAGTTCGCGCAGCCCGGCGGCCTGCGCCAGCGCCGAGCTGACCAGCGCGCTGTGGCCGTCGACGCGGGACAGCACCACCGGCGCCCCGCCCGCAGCGCGGTCCAGCTCGGCGCGCGTGGGCACCGCGGTCCCGGCGGCCCAGGTCGACTCGTCCCACCCGAACCCGGCCAGCAGCTGCCCGGGCACCGCCCGCGCCGCGACCGCCGCCAGCAGCCCGTCGCGGCCGGGGACGTCCCGCGCGTCCAGGCCGGTGCGCCGCAGGCCCGTCTCGGTCAGGTGGGTGTGGGCGTCGACGAACGCCGGGGTGATCAGCCGGCCCTCGAGCTCGACGACCTCGTCGCCGTCGCGGGTCCAGGCCGCGGCCGCCTCCTGCGGCCCCACCCACGCCACCGTCGCGCCCTCCACGAGCATCGCGGTGGCGAAGGGGTCGGCCGGTGAGTACACCGACCCGCCCCGGTACAGCCGGCGGGTGGGGGCCCCTGACGCGAAACGGTCCACGCCGGGCAGCGTAGGAGCCGCCCCGCGTGGACCGTCGGTCAGGGCCGGTGGTCCGCCCCCGGGTGGGGTCAGGCGCCGGCCGCGGCCGGGGCCGGGGTCTCGGTGCCGGCCTGGGCGCCCGGGCCGGGCATCTCGGTGACCGTCGCCGGGTCCGGCGCGGCCACGTCCACGTCGGTACCCCAGTCGAAGAAGTCCATCTGGACGTTCATCGTCGAGCCCTCGAGGCTGAGCGTCTGGCTCATCCGGACCGGGCGGTCCTGGTCGTCGACGTACAGCTCGAACGGGATCGGCCCCAGCTTCGCCGCGGCCTCCTGCGCCTCGGCGGTCCGCTGCTCGGCCGGGAGCTGCTCCAGCGCCTTCACCGGGTCGATGGTCCCGGCGTAGCCCTTGGCCTGGACGCCGCGGACGTCCTGCGCGGGCAGCTCGCGCACGTCGTCGGCCACGCCCTGCAGCTGCTCGAGCTGCTTGGACGGGTCCATCGCGGTGGTGTCCAGCCCGGTGGCGCCCATGGCGTCCAGCGGCATCTTCACCCACTGGCCCTCGGCGGTCAGCGGCGCGCCGCTGACGTACACGACGTCGTCGACGAAGCGCAGCGTGACCTTCGTCCCGCCCGCCTGGGCCGGCAGCGCCATCGTCATCTCGAAGGCACCGGCGGCGGAGTCGAAGGACCCGTCGGCGGTGATCTGCCCCACGGCCGCGGCCTCACCGGTGCCGGTGGTGGTCAGCGAGAACTTCGCGCTGCCGGCGTCCTTGGAGTTCTGCGCCGACGCCTTGACCGCCTCGAAGGCCGTCAGCTGGGTGGCCGGCGAGGACGTCGCCACACCCGCGGACGGTGCGGCGGCGTCGTCCCCGCCGCCGCACGCGCTGAGGCCGAGGGCGAGGGCGAGGGCCCCGCCGGCCGCCAGCGCGCCGATCCGGCGGCGGCGCCGGGAAGTCGGCCGGGTCATCGTGGTCATGGGAATTCCCCCCTGGTCGGGCTGTGCCGTGGACGTGCATCCGGGAACTACCCTCACAGCATGCGCCGCGACCGGCGATCGCGGGTCACCCGTCCGGAGCCTTCACCCGATCCGTCCGGATGACCCCCGCACCTGCGAGGATCCCCCGCATGCCGCCCCCTCCCGGTCGTCTGGTGCTGCTGGACTCGGCGTCGCTGTACTTCCGCGCCTTCCACGGCGTGCCGGAGTCGGTCACCGCCCCCGACGGCACCCCCGTCAACGCCGTCCGCGGGTTCCTGGACTCCGTGGCCTTCCTCGTCACCACCTACCGGCCCACCCGCCTGGTGGCCTGCTGGGACGACGACTGGCGGCCCGCCTTCCGGGTGCGGGCGCTGCCGACGTACAAGGCGCACCGGGTCGGCGCCGACGGCGGGGAGGACGCCCCGCCCGCGCTGGGCCCGCAGGTCGACGTCATCGTCGAGGTGCTGGCCGCCCTCGGGATCGCCCGCGTCGGCGCTCCCGGCTACGAGGCCGACGACGTCGTGGCGACGCTGGCCGCCCGCGAGGCGACCGGCGGCGGTGACCCCGTCGACGTCGTCACCGGCGACCGGGACCTGTTCCAGCTCGTCGACGACGCCACCGGCGTGCGCGTCCTGTACTGCGGCAAGGGCGTGCGCAAGGCCGAGACCGTCACCCAGGACTGGCTGCACGGGAAGTACGCGGTGGCCACCGGCGCGGCGTACGCCGACATGGCCGTGCTGCGCGGGGACCCCTCCGACGGGCTGCCCGGGGTCGCCGGCATCGGGGAGAAGACCGCCGCCGCCCTCATCACCCGCCACGGCGACCTGGCCGGGCTGCTGGCCGCCGCCCAGGACCCCGCCTCGAACCTGTCGCCGGGGCAGCGCCGCAAGCTGCTGGACGCGCGCGACTACCTGGCGGCCGCGCCCGTGGTCGTCCAGACCGCGCGGGACGTGCCGCTGCCGGCGGTCCACGACGCGCTGCCCGTCGCCCCGGCCGACCCCGACCGCCTCGCGCGGCTCGTGGACCGGTGGGGCCTGGCCTCCAGCGTCGAACGCGTCCTGACGGCCCTGGCCGGGGTACGGGCGGGCTGAGCGGGCCCAGCCGGTCCGGCCGCCCGCCTACCCCTCGGTGAGGGAGGTGTGCGCGACGACGCCGCGGCGGATGGCCTCCACGGCCTCGCGCGCGGCGCGGCGGACCCCGGGGTCGGTGGAGGCCGAGGCGATCTGGTCGAGCAGGTCCACCAGCTGCTTGCAGCGGCGCACGAAGTCGCCCGCGGCCAGGTCGGCCTCGCGCAGCACCTCGTCGAGCCGGTGCCCACCGGCCCACCGGTGCACCGCCCACGCCAGCCCCGGGTCCGGTTCCCGGGTCATCGGCACCTTGTGGTGGTCCTCCCGGTCGGTCAGGTCGCTCCACAGCCGGTGAGTCGCGGCGATCGCGGCCTCGGTGCGGCGCGGGACGCGGTCGGGGCGCCCACCCTCGTCGCGGCGGGACTCGTGCACCAGCGTGGAGACCGCCGCGGCCAGGTCCGCGGCCGGCAACCCGTCCCACGCCCCGTGCCGCAGGCACTGCGCCACCAGCAGGTCGGTCTCGGCGTTGATGCGCCGCAGGGTGCGCCCGGCGTCGGTGACGGCCTGCCCGTCGGCGGTGAGGTACCCCAGCTCGGCCAGCAGGTCGCAGACCCGGTCGAAGGTCCGGGCGATGGTGCCGGTGCGGCCCTCGATCTTGCGCTGCAGGCCCTGGGTGTCGCGGCGCAGCTTCTCCTCCCGCACCGCCCAGCGGGCGTGCTCCTCGCGCTCGGCGCACCCGTGGCAGGGGTGGGCGCGCAGCTGCTCGCGCAGCCGCGCCAGCTGCGCGTCCTCGGCCGCGCCGCTGGAGGCCCGGCGCCGGAACGGCACCTCCCCGCCGCCGACCTCGGCCAGCGCGTTGCGCAGCGAGGAGGCCAGGTCCCGGCGTTCCTGCGGGGACCGCCAGTTGAAGGCCTTCGGCACCCGCACCCGGGTGACCGCCTCCACGGGCCCGCTGAAGTCGTCCGCGTCGATGGTGCGCACCTGCCGGTCCTGGGACAGGATCCGCGGCGACGGCCCGGCGAACCCCTTGCCCGGCACCAGGTCCAGCACCACCCCGAAGGTCGCGCGCCGCCCCCCGGGCAGCCGCACCACGTCCCCGCGGGACAGGCCCTCGATGGTGCTGCGCGCCTCGGCGCGCCGGGTCGCGGCCCCGGCCCGGGACAGCTCCCGCTCGCGGTCGGTGATGGCCTGCCGCAGCGCGAAGTACTCCCGGAAGTCCCCCAGGTGGCACGACATCGCCTCGGCGTACCCGCCCAGGGCCTCGGTCTGCTTCTTGATCTGCTGGGCCTGCCCCACGACGGCCCGGTCGGCCTGGAACTGCGCGAACGACGTCTCCAGGATGTCGCGGGCGCGGTCGCGCCCGACCTGCTCGACGAGGTTCACGGCCATGTTGTAGGTGGGGCGGAAGCTGGAGCGCAGCGGCCAGGTGCGGCGCGAGGCGAGCCCGGCGACGGCCTCGGGGTCGGTCGTGCCCGACCACAGCACCACCGCGTGACCCTCCACGTCGATGCCGCGCCGGCCCGCGCGGCCGGTCAGCTGGGTGTACTCCCCCGGCGTGACGTCGACGTGGGTCTGCCCGTTCCACTTCACCAGCCGTTCCAGCACCACCGAACGGGCCGGCATGTTCACCCCCAGCGCCAGCGTCTCGGTCGCGAACACCGCCTTGACCAGCCCGCGGGCGAACAGGTGCTCGACGGTCTCCTTGAACACGGGCAGCATCCCGGCGTGGTGGGCGGCCAGGCCCCGCTCCAGGCCTTCCAGCCAGCTCCAGTACCCCAGGACCGCCAGGTCGGAGCTGGGGATCTCCGCGCAGCGCTCCTCGGCGACCGCGCGGATCTCCTTGCCCTCCTCCGGCGTCGTCAGCCGCAACCCCCACGCCACGCACTGCTCCACGGCCGCGTCGCACCCGGCCCGGGAGAAGATGAACGTGATCGCCGGCAGCAGCCCCGCCTGGTCGAGGGTGTCGAGGATCTGCGCGCGCGAGGCCGGGCGCGGCGCCGACGGCGGCCGGCCCCCGCGCTGGGCCGGTCCGCGGCGGCGACCCCGCCCGGCCCCGGCGAGCCGGTCGGTGCGGATCTGCTGGCGGGACATCGCCACGAGCTCGGGGTTGACGATCGCCCCCGGCACCAGGGACCCCTCGTCACCCTCCAGCGGGTCGCCGTCGGGGTCGGTGAACAGGTCGTACAGGCGCGTGCCCACGGCCAGGTGCTGCCACAGCGGGACCGGCCGGTGCTCGGAGACGACGACCTCGGTGTCCCCGCGGACGGTGTCCAGCCACGCCCCGAACTCCTCGGCGTTGCTGACCGTCGCCGACAGCGACACCACCAGCACGTCGGAGGGCAGGTGGATGATCACCTCCTCCCACACCGCCCCCCGGGAGCGGTCGGCCAGGTAGTGCACCTCGTCCATCACGACGTAGCCCAGGCCGTCCAGCAGCGGGGACCCCGCGTACAGCATGTTGCGCAGCACCTCGGTCGTCATGACCACGACCGGCGCTTCGCCGTTGACGGAGTTGTCCCCCGTCAGCAGGCCCACCGCGCCCGGTCCGTGCCGCTCGACGAGCTCGGCGTACTTCTGGTTCGACAGCGCCTTGATGGGCGTGGTGTAGAACGCCTTGCGGCGCGTCGTCAGCGCCAGGTGGGCGGCGAACTCCCCCACGACGGTCTTGCCCGCGCCGGTGGGGGCCGCGACCAGCACGCCACGGCCCGCTTCGAGGGCCTGGCACGCCTGCAGCTGGAAACCGTCGAGCTCGAAGCCGAGCGTGCTCGCGAACTGCGCGAGCTCGGTGCGCGACTCCTCTGTCCGGCGGCGCGCTGCCGCGTAGCGTTCCGCGGGGCTTGCCATGGGGGTGACAGTACGTCAGCGCGGCCCGCTGCGCGGTCTCGACCCGTCCCGTCCGCGACCCGGCAGGCCCCCGGTCAGGCCGCGAGCCGTCGCAGCGACGCCGCGGCGGCCACCAGATCGGTGTCCAGACCGGCGTCCAGACCGGCGTCCAGACCGGCGTCCGAACCGGTGTCCAGACCCGGCGACGGCTCACCGGAGCTCGTGAGCGTCAGCAGCGCGATCCACACGCTGCCCGGCAGCGGGACCGCCACCTGCTGCGACCGCAGGTGACCGGCACGGGCGTGCGAGTCCTGCACGACGGCGGCGTGCGGCCCCACCCGGGTCCGGCGCCCGCGGGCCAGCACCACCGTCGCGGAGAACTCGTCGGCCAGGGCCGGCGCCGTGCGGATCCACGTCAGGGTCAGCACCCGCGGCGCGAGCAGCGGCTCGTCCGCCGCCCGCACCCAGCTCGCCAGCACCCCGGCGCGGTCGTGGGCGCCCAGCGCCGCCTCGGCCAGCAGCCGCAGGCCGTCGCGGACCTCCTCGTCACCGTCGCGCCACGCCGGGGTCGCGGTGAACGCGGCCAGGACCTCCTCGTCGCGGCCGGTGTCGATCCGCAACGGCCGCCACCCCGCTGGAGCAGTGAGGGAGAAGCCGAACGGGGGACGTTGCGGGGCACCGGCCCCGACGGCGGTCTGCACGGGTGGTCCTCCTGCTTCAGTGGCCCGGACGGCGGCCGTCACCGGCCCGCTCCCACGCTAGGCGCGCCGGGCGCCGCCGCGCCGCGCCCGACCCACGAACGGAGGAACGAGCGATGGACGTGCAGACCGCGGACGCCCGCGTGCAGGAGCTGACCGCGCTGCTGCGCCAGGTCCGGCACGCCCGCGCCGAGGTCCCCACCCTCGCCCGCCCCCTGCGCGCGATCGGCCAGCGGGGCACCTGGACCGGCGCGGCGGCCGACCGGCTGCGGCACGACCACCTCGACCCACTGGACCGGCGGCTGCGCAGCGGCTTCGACCGGCTGGAGGCCGAGCTGCAGGAGGACCTGCAGCACGCCGTGCGGACCGCCACCGCCGCCCGGGACGCCGAGGCCTCAGCCGCGACCGAGGCCGCGACCGAGGCCGCACGCCGGGCGGCGGCCCCGTGAGCGGGCGCGTCGTCGAGATCAACGCCGAGTCCGTGCGGGGCCTGCGGACCGACGTCGCCGCCACCCGCGGCGGCCTCCAGGACCACCTGGCGCCCCTGCGCGGCCGGGCCGGCGCGCTCGGCGTCGGCACCCGCCCCTTCGACGACCTGCTGGGCGTCGCCGACGAGCTGACCACCGACGTCCTGCCCGTCCTGGAACACCACCTCGCCCTGGCGGAAGACCTCAACCGCCGCTCCTACGGCGGCCGGTTCGGCGACACGATCCCGCTGCTCGACCCCGCGGCGGCCCCCGGACCGGTGGCGGCCGCCCCGGTCCAGCCGGTCCTGAGCGAGGACGGGACCCTCAGCGTCTGGTCCGCCACCACGCCCCGGGAGGTCGCGCACGACGAGGCGGTGACCTCCTCCGCCCGCAGCCTCGGGCACGCGATCGCCGACTGGTTCGACGACACCGTCGAGGACGTCGGGGACGCCGTCGGCCGGGTCCGGGACCGGTGGGACGGCTGGACCGGCGACGTCGGCGACTGGCTCGACGAGCACGCCACCGGCGTCAAGACGTTCCTCGGCGAGCACGCCGACTCCCTGCGCAGCGCCGGTGACGTCATCAGCACCGCCGGCTGGATCACGACCGCCGCCGGTGGCGTGGTGGCCCTCGCCGGCGCCGTCGTCGGCGGGATCGGCGGCGGGATCGCCGGGGCCGCGGCCGGCGGTGTGGGCGCGATCCCCGGCGCGCTCGCCGGCGCCACCGTCGGGGCCGAGCCCGGGATGCTCCTGGCCGGCGCCGGGATGACGGTGGTCTCCCTCGGCGACCTGCTGCACGTCGCCGCCGACTGGGGCGACGGCACCACCACCGGTCAGCAGATGGTGTCCCGCGCCGCCGGTGGGGTCGTGCTCACCGCGCTGAGCCTGGGAACGTTCAAGATCGTCGGCAAGCTCGGGCCGACGGTCTTCCGGCACCTGCCGCCCGGCACGGCCACGGCGGTGGAGGGGTTCCTCGACCGGCTCACCGCCACGGGGTACGGCCAGCCGCGCCTGGCCCACGCCGACCGCCTCGCCGACGACGCCCGCCCGCCCGCCGCGGCCAACCCGGCGATCCCCGGGGCCGACGCGGAGCACTGGATGGGCGTCAACCCCGAGACGGGGAAGGCGTTCACCAGCGAGGAGGAGTGGGCGAAGCACTACACCTACGCCGACGGCACACCCCGCTACCCCCCGAACCGGGGTGCCGTCCCCGGGTCGCTGCGGACGTTCTACGACGCCGACCTGTTCACCGCCACCCACGGCAGGCACCTCGACCGCATCGGCGAGGAGACGGGGACGTTCCTGGGGGTGCCCCCGGGCACTCCGTGGCCCCAGCGGGCGATGGCGCCGGGGAACGTGGGAGACGCCCTCCACCGGTACGATCTGACCGACCGACCGCTGCCTGCCGGCATGAAGATCGAGGTGGCGACGATCGCCCCCGGTTTCGGCCAACCCGGTGGAGGCACGCAGGTGCAGTTCATCCAGGAGGTGAACGGTGAGTTCGCCTCCGTCTGGTCGATGGAGGACCTGGTCGACCTGGGTGTGCTCACGAGGGTGTCCAAGCAGTGACGGGATCCGGCAGAGGGGTGCGGGACGTGCGGTTCGACCCGGTCGTGGAGGAGTTCCTCACCGCCGCCGGCTGCCGGGTCACCGAACCCGGCGCCGGTTCGGTGGGCTGGACCAGGGGCGAGGTCGAGCACACCGTGCGGCGCGACCCGGCGGGGTTCGCGTTCTCCCGGCTCGAACGCCGCCAGCAGCTCAGCCGCGACGAGACCGCCACCTCGTGGGACCTCGCGCAACGCGTCGTCCTGGTCAAGGAGGGACGCAGCTGGCGTTCGCGCCAGGACCTGCCGGACCTCCCGCGGGACCTGGACGTGCGGGGGACGGGGGTCACCGTCACCGAGCACCCCCCGTTCGCCCGGCTGGAGGTGACCCGGGCCGACGGGACCAGGGACGTCGCGACCGGCCTGGTCCTCGCGCAGGCGCTGCGCCTGGCGCGGACCGTGGACCAGCCCCTGAGTGCCGTCGTCGACTCCCTGCGCGCCGTCGACGGGGGCCCGCTGTTCAGCCCGTGAGGGGGCGCCCGCGGTGGGGCGCCCGTCGAGCCGGCGCCGGGAGCGTTCGTCGTCGACAGCGGGTACCGGGTCGGCGAGCCCGACCCCGACTGCGTCGCCTGGGGTGACGGGCGGGTCCGGCACGTCGTCCGGCGCACCCCGGGAGAGCGCGACGTCGTGGGACCCGGCTGCTGATCGCGCTCACCGCGGGCGAACCGTGGCGGTCCGAGCAGCGCCTGCCCCGACTGAGCACCGCCCCCCTCACCCGCCGCCGGCACCGGTGCCCCGGCCTTCACCTGGGCGTCCGTGACGGCCGGGCTCAGGCCAGCACCCGCAACGCGCCGGGCACCACCTCGCACGTCACCGGCAGGTCCCCCAGCGGTTCGCCGTCGGCGTGCGGGCGCGGGCGCGGACCGTCCCCGACGTGCGTCAGCGCGACCGCCCGCGCCCGGTGCACGTGGACGGCGGGCACGTCCAGGTGCCGCCCGCGGCGGACCGTCGGCAGCAGCCGCAGCGCCCGCAGCGGGGGCAGGGCGTCGACGACGACGACGTCGAGCCAGCCGTCGCAGGGGTCGGCGTGCGGGGCCATGAGCATCCCGCCGCCGTAGCAGCGGGTGTTGGCGACGGCGACGAGCAGGCAGTCCCGCTCGAACGTCTCGCGCCGGTCCCCGAGGTCGAGGTCGACGCGCACGCCCACCCCGCGCACCACGGCCAGCTCCCGCAGCGCGGCCAGGGTGTAACGGGCCGGGCCGTGCGGCCACCGCCAGGAGTTGGCGCGCTCGTTGACGAGGGCGTCCACCCCCGAGGCCAGGATGCTGGCGTACCAGCCCGTGCCGGCGGCGTGGGTGACGCGCACCGCGTCGACGTCGCGGTACCGGCCCGCGTGCAGGGCCCGGGCGACGGACTCGGCCGCGCCCACCGGGTCACCCAGCGGCAGGTCCAGCCCGCGGGCGATGTCGTTGCCCGTCCCGGCCGGGACGATGCCCAGTGCGGTGCCGGTGCCCGCGACCGCCTCCACGCCGGCGTGGACGATGCCGTCACCGCCCACGACGACCAGGGCCTCGAAGTGGCCGGCGCGCTCGCGGGCCTCACGGGTGACCGCGGCCAGGTCGGGGCCGGACAGGTCGGTGACCTCGTGCCCCAGGGAGCGCAGGGTCTGCAGGACGCGGGTGCCCGCGGCGCGGCCGTCCCCGCGACCCGCCGTCGGGTTCACGAGGAGGCCGACCCGCCCCCGGTGGCTCACCGGGTCAGATGGTGCTGGCCTCGTCGTCGGACAGCTGCGCGTA
Organism: Kineococcus lubricus; assembly: GCF_050871965.1. Classification (NCBI taxonomy): domain Bacteria; kingdom Bacillati; phylum Actinomycetota; class Actinomycetes; order Kineosporiales; family Kineosporiaceae; genus Kineococcus; species Kineococcus lubricus. The sequence continues at coordinate 100,823 of NZ_JBJLSK010000015.1, read as the reverse complement.
GTCCGGCTCCGAGGAGTTCTTGCCGCGACGACGGTCGTTCGCGAGGCAGATGAGCGTGGCGATCGCGAAGAGCAGCAGGAGCGGGCAGGCCAGCAGCAGCATCGTCGTGATGTCCGACGTCGGCGTGACCAGGGCCGAGAACAAGAAGCTCATGAAGACGCTGATGCGCCACTGCTTCAAGATGGCCTTGCCCGACAGCAGGTGCGCGAAGTTCAGGCCGACCAGGACGACCGGCATGAGGAACCCCAGCCCGAACGCCATGATGATCCGCATCACGAACGACAGGTAGATGTCCGCGCCGATGAAGTTGGCCGCGTCCACCGGCGTGAAGTCGATGAGGAAGCGCATCGCGTTCGGCAGGACGAGGTACGCGATGGCGGCACCCGCGAGGAAGAGGGGCACGGCCGCGGCGATGAAGCCGATGGCGTAGCGACGTTCCTTCTTCGTCAGTCCCGGCGTGATGAACGCCCAGAGCTGGTAGATCCACGCGGGGCTGGAAGCGATCACACCGCACCAGATGGCCCCCTTGACCGCGAGGTCGAAGGCCTGGCCGACCTGGGTGAAGTTCAGCGCGACGTTGGAGTAGCCCTTGGCCGCCGCGAAGTCCAGCAAGGGCTGCTGGAGGTACTGGAAGACACCCTCGAACGAACCCCAGCCGGCCTTCCACCCGCGCCACAGGAACCAGCCGGCGATGCTGCCGATGAGCAGGAAGATCGCAGCCTTGAAGACTCGGTTGCGCAGCTCCTTGAGGTGCGCCATGAGGGGCATGCGCCCCTCCGGGTCCTTGGGCGCTCGTCGGCGAACGGTGGTCACGGCCATGGCTGCGGCGGTTCCTCAGTCGGTGCGGCGGCTCAGGAAGCGCGGGACTGGTGCTCGGCGTCCTTGCGCTCGGCGTCCTCGGCGGCCAGCTTGGCCTCGAGCGCCGTGGGCTGCGAGTCCTTGGCCGCGGTCGCGGGCGAAGCGGCGGCGGCGGGCTTCTTCTCGTCCTCCTTGCCGTCGTTCTTCATCTCCTTCACCTCGGACTTGAAGATGCGCATCGAACGGCCCAGACCCCGCGCCGCGTCAGGCAGTCGCTTGCTGCCGAACAGCGCGATGATCAGCACGACGAGGATGACGAGCACCCACGGGTGGTCGACGAGGTTGCGGAACATCAGTCCTCCAGGGTTGGACGTAGCGCGGCCATCGTACGTCTCCGACGCCCGCCTGTGGGACAAGCATGCGCGTCGAGTCGTCGTGATCGTGACCGATCACCGTCCGCCGGGCAGATCCCGGGCGAACTCCCAGGTGACTCCCCGGGAAGCACGAGAGCCGCCCGCGGGCGCCTGAGCGTCCGCCGAGCGGCTCCCCGAGAGGTGTGCGCGGTGAGTGTGCAGTGCGCCTCAGCGCACGGTGCGCAGGCCGCGGGCGGCCAGCGAGGCGAGGTCGTCGCAGGAGTCCAGCACCAGGGCGAAGTCCAGGACGTCGTCCCAGGCGATGGTGGAGCCGCTGTGGACCTCCATGGCCTCGGCCGGGATCGTCCAGCGCTCGACGGCGACACCGCCGGAGACCAGCAGCGCGACGACGTCCTCGCCGGCGGGCTTGCGGACCTCGTCCTTGCACTTGGGGCAGCCGAACGCGTAGAAGGAGCGCTCCTTGGCCGAGCACACCACGAGGCGGACCTGCTTGGGGGTGAGCTCGACGTCGCCGCAGCAGGGGCAGGAAGCCTTGATGGTGGTCATGTCGTGCACCTCTCGTCGTGGTGTGTGCGTCTCCGGCGGCGATCCCGCCGTCCGACAACCACTGCTTCGGCACGGACCGGCGATCCCTTGAACCCTCTTCCCGCAGCGACCTTGACACACCGCGCGCGGCTGTGCGTGACGTTCACCCGACCCGGTGACACCGGCCCGGTCCGCGCCCGCGACCGGACCCCTCAGGCGTAGCGTCCCAGCGCGGCCAGCGCCGCCTCGCGCACCTGCACCGCCAGCTCCGGCGGGTCCACCACCCGCGCCCCGGCCCCCAGCCGCAGCAGCAGCCGGCGCACCCAGTGCGTGTCCGCCGTCCGCAGCCGCACCCGCAGCGACGCCTCCTCCCACGCGTCCTCGGGGGCGTCCTGCACCGACTCCACCGGGTAGTAGTCCACGACCCACGCCGCCTGCGGCGCCAGGTCGATCGTCACCACCAGGTCGTCCGGGCTGGGCCGGAACAGGTCGGCGGCCACGTCCCGCGACCGCGCCCACGCCGGCGGCGTCCCGTCCACGTCCAGCACCTGCGCGCTCTCGATCCGGTCCACCCGGAACAACCGCACCCCCTCGGCGCGGTGGCACCACGCCTCCAGGTACCAGCGGCCCTCCACGTTGACCAGCCGCATCGGGTCCACGTCCCGCTCGGTGCGCTCGTCCCGGCTGGGCACCAGGTAGCTCAGGTGCAGCCGCCGGTGCGACCGCAGCGCCTCCCGGGCGTTCTCCAGCACCACCGCGCTGGAGGCGTCGCTGACGTCCACCGCCACCGCGTCCGCCGCCCCGGCGGCCTCCCCCGTGGCCTCCGACAGCTTCGCCATCGCCCCCTCCAGCGCCGCCCGGTCGTGCAGGCCCGGCACCTCGGCCAGCGTGCGCAACCCCACCAGCAGCGCCACCGCCTCGTCGACCGCCAGCCGCGACGGGCGCGCGATCGGGTCCGCGTTCGACAGGTACACGTGCCCGGACTCCCAGCGGGCGTCGATGAGGTCGTCGGGCAGGTGCCCCGGGGTGCCGCACACGAACAGCAGCTCCAGGTCGGCCACCAGCTCGTCCTCGGTGATGCCGAAGTGCTCGGCGGCCTCAGGCACCGGGATGCCCTGGTGGCGCAGCAGGTACGGCACCATCGCCAGCAACCGCGACAGCCGCTCGGTCGAGGCCGTGCTCACGCGCCCACCCCCGCCGCGCCCCGCAACCGGCGCAGGACCGCCTCGCGCAGGTCCTCCGGCTCCAGGACCACCACGTCGGCCCCGTACGCGGCCAGCTCGTCGGCGCTGGACTCCACGTCGCTGACGTCCACCACCACCACGTCCTCCCCCGGGCGCCCCTCGGCCTCCTGCACGCTGCGCGCCCGGCGCCGCACCGCCAGCCCCGCCCCCGAGCGGACCAGCAGCCGCGCCCGGCGGGTCTGCACCGCCCCCACCGTGCCCGCCACGACCTCGCGCGGGTCGATGCCCTCGGGGACCCGGTACGAACCCGGCCGCCCGATCCGCTTGACCGCCGAGGCCACCCGCGACAACCGGAACACCCGCGAGGCCCCCCGGTCCCGGTCGTGCCCCACCAGGTACCAGCGCCCGTGCCAGGACACGATCGCCCACGGCTCCACGTGCCGGACCGCCGGCTCACCCCCGGCGCGCCGGTACGTGAACGACACCGGCGTCCGGTCCCGCGTCGCGGCGTACAGCGGCTCGAACGCCGGCTCGGCCGTCCGCACCCGCGGCTCGACGCCCACCAGCGAGCTCTCGTCCGGCTCCACGCCCAGGCTGCGCAGCTTCACCAGCGCCCGCGTCGCCGGCCCCGCCAGGCTCGCCTGCTGCCACACCCGGCTGGCCAGCGACAGCACCGCCAGCTCCCCCGGCGTGAACCGGATCTCCGGCAGCGCGTACGCCTCCCGGTCGATCCGGTACCCCGCCTCGTCCTCGAACAGCGGGTCCTCACCACCGGTCTCCAGCGGGACCCCCAGCTCCCGCAGGTCCTCCTTGTCCCGCTCGAACATCCGCTCGAAGGCGACCGTGGTGGCGCAGTCGGCGTACTGGGGCACCGCCGCCCGGATCTGCTCCTTCGTCAGCCACCGGCGCGTGGCGGCCAGCGCGATGACGAGGTTCAGCAGTCGCTCGGTCCGGCGGGCACCGCGCGCAGCGGCGGCGGCCCCACCCGGCACACCGGCGGGGACGGGCGGCGTGGTCGTCATGGTGTGCTGGACGCTACCGGAATCGCGCGCCACCGCAGCCTGCGTACGCTCGGAGCGTGACGATCAAGTGGCGTTCTGCAACAGTCAACCGGCTCGGGGCGACCTGGGCCGGCTCCGTCGAGCTCTACGCCACCCTCACCCACGGCCCCGAGACCGGCACCGAGGTCAAAGCCCTCGCCCACCCCGACCTCGTCGGCACCCCCGCCCCCGGCGACCGCGTCCTGCTCAACGTCTCCGCCCTGGCCCGCGGCCTGGGCACCGGCGGCTACGCCCTGGTCGTGGCCCTGCCCGACCGCCTCCCCCAGGACCCGCCCCCCGGCCCCGGCCACCTCGTCAAGGCCCGCTACACCCCCCTGCAGACCATGGTCCTAGGCGCCGACGACCCCGAGTCCGGCCACCACGACACCCTCGCCGACGCCGACGACCTGCACGGCACCCCCGTCGTGGTCGCCGACCTGCACTCCGCGCTGCCCGCCGTCCTGGCCGGCGTGCGCGCCGACCGCCCCGACGCCCGCGTCGCCTACGTCATGACCGACGGCGGCGCCCTGCCCGCGGCGTTCTCCCGCGCCGTCGCCGGGCTGCGCGAGGCCGGCTGGCTGCACACCTGCATCACCACCGGCCAGGCCTTCGGCGGCGACCTGGAGACCGCCACCGTCCACACCGGCCTGCTCACCGCCGCCCTGGTCACCGGCGCCGACGTCGTCGTCGTCGCCCAGGGGCCGGGCAACCTCGGCACCGGCTCGCGCTGGGGCTTCTCCGGCGTCGCCGCCGGTGAGGCCCTCAACGCCGCCGCCGTCCTGCACGGGCGCCCCGTCGCCGCCCTGCGCGTCTCCGAGGCCGACCCCCGCCCCCGCCACCGCGGCGTGTCCCACCACACCCGCACCGCCGTCGGCCGCGTCGCCCTCGCCCCGGCCGACGTGCCCGTCCCCACCACCCCCGGCGCCTTCTACGACGACGTCCGCGCCCAGGCGCGCGGCCTGTGCGGGCGCCACCGCTACGTCGAGGTCGACGACACCGGCCTGGACGCGGCGCTCGCGGCCAGCCCGGTGCGGCTGTCCACGATGGGCCGGGGCCTGGACGCCGACCGCGCCAGCTTCCTGGTGGCCGCCGCCGCGGGCCGGCACGCCGCCGCCCTGCTGCCCTGAAACGCGAAACCCCCGCGATCGAGGACTCGTACGTCCTTGATCACGGGGGGGTGAGCAGGCGGTCAGCTCACTTCACGTCGACGAGGTCGACGACGAAGATCAGGGTCTCGCCGCCCTTGATGGCGCCGCCGGCGCCCCGGTCGCCGTACCCCAGGTGCGGGGGGATGACCAGCTTGCGCCGGCCGCCGACCTTCATGCCCAGCAGGCCCTGGTCCCAGCCCTGGATGACCATGCCGGCCCCCACGGGGAAGTCCAACGGGGTGCCGCGGTTCCAGGAGGAGTCGAACTCCTCGCCGGTGCTGAACGCGACGCCGACGTAGTGGGCGCTGACGGTCCGGCCGGCGGTCGCCTCGGTGCCGTCACCGACGATCTCGTCGACGATCACCAGCTCGGTGGGCGGTTCGCCCTCGGGGAAGTCGATCTCGGGCTTGGTGCGTTCGCTCATGGCCCTGACCCTATCGGCGCGCCGGCCCGGCACCCGGGCCAGCACCCCGCTCAGTACCGGCTCAGTACCCGTCGAGGATGTCGACGACGAACACGAGGGCACCGGCGGGCTGGCCGCTGGACGGCTGGTCGCCGTAGGCCTTCGCGGCCGGGATGACCAGCAGCACCCGGCTGCCGACGGTCTGGCCGATCAGGCCCTCGTCCCAGCCGACGATGAGCCCGCCGACGCCGATCTGCGTCTCGAACGGCTGCGCCGTCCACGACGACTCGAACACCTTGCCGTCGGCCAGGGTCGCCCCGACGTACTGCATCTTGACGTTCATGCCCGGCGTCAGCGCCGGCCCGGTGCCCTTGACGAGCGGCTGCACGACCGTGTCGGCCGGCGGGGTCGGGTTCGAGACGGTGAAACCGGTCGGCACGCCCTGGTCGTCGTAGGTGACGACCGGCAGGTCCGCCGGCGGGGTCACGGCCTCGCCCTCGGCCTTCGTGGGGACGACCTTCACGACGTCGGCGACGACGACGACGGTGGTGGTGGCGTCCACGCCCTCCTTGTCGAAGTTCGCGATGGCCTCCCCGAACCCGTCGTCGGGGGCGATCGCGATGACGAGGCGGTCCCCGACGTGGGCACCGACGAAGCCCCGGGCCAGGCCCATGGTGATGTTCCCCAGCTCGAAGCGCGCCGCGGTCGCGCCGTAGTTGCTGTCCAGCTCCTCACCGGTGGACCCGGCGTACAGCGTGTAGGCGAACGCGATGTCGTCGTCGGCGGTGATCTCGGGCCCGGTGCCGGCGGAGACGACCTTGCGGGAGGTCTCGGTGACCGCCAGCGGCGGCGTGAACGTCACGGTCGGCTTGACGGCCGGGTCGACCGGGCCGGTGACCTCCACGGCGAGCTGGTCGTCGGTGACGGCCGGGGTGACGGTGTTCGCCGACTGCGACGCGGCGGCCGTGGGGTCCACCGCGGGGGTGTCGGCCTCGGAGGCGCACGCGCCCAGCAGCAACGACACCACCAGGGCGGTGGAGGCGGACAGGACTGCGGTACGGCGGCGCACGGAGGTCCTCACTCATCGGTCGGGGCGAACCCGACCACCCTAACCGCGGACCCTGTGCGCCCGCCGACCATCCCTCACATGCTGTCGATGAGCCGTTCCACCCTGTCGTCGACGGCCTTGAACGGGTCCTTGCACAGCACCGTCCGCTGCGCCTGGTCGTTCAGCTTCAGGTGCACCCAGTCCACGGTGAAGTCGCGCCGCTTGTCCTGCGCGGCGCGCACGAAGTCGCCCCGCAGCTTGGCCCGCGTCGTCTGCGGCGGCACGCTGAGGGCCTCGAACACCTCGATGTCGGAGCAGACGCGCTCGGCCATGCCCCGCTCGGCGAGCAGGTAGTGCAGCCCCCGCCGGCGGTGGATGTCGTGGTACGCCAGGTCCAGGCGGGCGATGCGCGCCGACGTCAGCGGCAGGTCGTGCTTGGCCATGTACCGGTCCAGCAGCTTCTTCTTGATGACCCAGTCGACCTCCCGGTCGACCAGGGAGAAGTCCTGCGTCTCCACCGCCCGCAGCGCCCGCTCCCACAGGTCCAGGACCCGCTTCACGGTGGGCGTCTGCAACCCGCGGTGCTCGACGAACTCCTTGGCCTTCTCCAGGTACTCGCCCTGGATCTCCAGCGCGCTGGCCTCCCGGCCGTTGGCCAGGCGGACCGGTTTGCGGCCGGTGAGGTCGTGGGAGATCTCCCGGATCGCCCGGATCGGGTTCTCCATCGTCATCTCGCGCAGGACCACGCCCTCCTCGACCATCCGCAGGACGAGGTCGGTGGCCCCCAGCTTCAGCATCGTCGTCGTCTCGGACATGTTCGAGTCGCCCACGATGACGTGCAGGCGCCGGTACCGCTCGGCGTCGGCGTGCGGCTCGTCCCGGGTGTTGATGATGGGCCGGCTGCGGGTCGTCGCGCTGGACACGCCCTCCCAGATGTGGTCGGCGCGCTGGGACAGCGAGTACACCGCCCCCCGGGGGGTCTGCACGACCTTGCCGGCCCCCACGATCAGCTGCCGCGACACCAGGAACGGGATGAGCACGTCCGACAGCCGCCCGAACTCCCCGTGCCGGGACACCAGGTAGTTCTCGTGGCAGCCGTAGGAGTTGCCCGCCGAGTCGGTGTTGTTCTTGAACAGGAACACCTCCCCGGCGATGCCCTCGTCCTCCAGCCGGCGCTCGGCGTCGACCAGCAGCCCCTCGAGGGTGCGTTCACCGGCGCGGTCGTGCACGACGAGCTGACGCACGTCGTCGCACTCGGGCGAGGCGTACTCGGGGTGCGAGCCCACGTCCAGGTACAGACGGGCCCCGTTCTTGAGGAACACGTTGCTCGAACGGCCCCACGACACGACCTTGCGGAACAAGTACCGGGCCACCTCGTCCGGGGACAGCTTGCGCTGTCCCTCGAAGGCGCAGGTGACGCCGAACTCGGTTTCCAGCCCGAAGATCCGGCGATCCATTCCCCCACCTTAGGCACTCGGGCGCCGTGCGGCGCTGTGGAACGCGGCGATTCACTCCCCGGCGGGGACGGGACCGCCCAGCAGCGCCGACAGCGTCGGGGCGGTCAGGCGGCGGAACGTGCGCCGGTCGCGGGTGCGGTCCAGGACGGCGACCTCGAGGTGGTCGGCGGCGATGGGCCGCGGCCCGGACCCGGCGGCCTCGGCCGCGGCGTCCGAGCCCAGGGCCTCCACGGCCAGCGTCAGCGCCTCGCCCAGGGACAGCCCGGCGCGCCAGCGCTCGGCGAGCCGGGCCCCGATCTGCTCGGCCGAGCCGCCCATCGCGACGAACCCGTGCTCGTCGGCGACGGACCCGTCGTAGGTGAGGCGGTAGATCTGGTCGGTCTCGGGGGTCCGGCCGACCTCGGCGACCACGATCTCCACCTCGTACGGCTTGGACTCGGTGGTGAAGATGGCGCCGAGGGTCTGGGCGTAGGCGTTGGCCAGGCCGCGGGCGGTGACGTCGGAGCGGTCGTAGGAGTAGCCGCGCACGTCGGCGTACCGGACCCCGGCCACCCGCAGGTTCTCGAACTCGTTGTACTTGCCGACCGCGGCGAAGGCGACGCGGTCGTAGATCTCGGAGATCTTGTGCAGCGCCCGGGAGGCGTTCTCGGAGGCGAAGACGATCCCGTCGGCGAAGGCCACGACGACGACGGCGCGGCCGCGGGCGATGCCCTTGCGCGCGTAGTCGGCCTTGTCCTTCATCAACTGCTCGGGCGACACGTAGAACGGCACGCTCACGGCTCAGGCCTCTCCACCGGTGATGGCGGGGTTGCCCCCGGGGTTGCCCCGCCGGCCGGCCACGACGGCCTCCACGACGGGTTCGAGCTCGGCGTCGGGGACCTGGCGGAACCCGGCGGCGGTGACGACGCCCACGACGGGCCAGATCTTGCGCAGCAGGTCCGGGCCGCCGGTCGCGGAGTCGTCGTCGGCGGCGTCCCACAGCGCCTCGATCGCGACGCGGACGGTCTCGGCCTCGCTCATCGCGGGCCGGTACAGCTTCTTCAGCGCCCCGCGGGCGAAGATGGAGCCCGACCCCACGGTGTGGTGGTCCTTCTCCTCCGAGCGGCCGCCGGTGACGTCGTAGCCGACGATGCGGCCGCGGCCGGCGTCGAGGTCGTACCCGGCGAACAGCGGGACGACGGCCAGGCCCTGCATGGCCAGGCCCAGGTTGCCGCGGATCATCGTGGACAGGCGGTTGGCCTTGCCCTCGAAGGACATCAGAGTCCCCTCGAGCTTCTCGAAGTGCTCCAGCTCCACCTGGAACAGGCGGATCATCTCCACGGCCAGCCCGGCGACGCCGGCGATCCCGGCGCAGGAGTGCTCGTCGGTCTGGAACACCTTCTTGATGTCGCGCTGGGCGATCATCGGCCCCGCGGTGGCGCGGCGGTCACCGGCCATCACGACGCCGTCGGCGAACACCAGCGCCACGATCGTCGTGGCGTGCGGCGCCTCCCCGTGCCCCGGGCCACCGCCGGGCACCGTCCCCGAGGCCGGCACCGACCGCGCCGCGGGCAGCAGGTCCGGTGAGTACTCGCGCACGAAGTCGGTGAAGGACGAGGAACCGGGCCGCAGGAAAGCCGCCGGCAACCGTCCTGACTGATCGCTGGTGTGGTTCACCCCTGGGACCCTACCCGCCGGCCCGGACGGGCGCCGGGACCGGCGGGTGCGACACCGGCGGCGGCTACTGGCCGCCCTTCTGGACGAAGCCGCGCACGAACTCCTCGGAGTTGGACTCCAGCACCTCGTCGATCTCGTCGAGCAGCGCGTCGACGTCGGCGTCGGTCTCGGACGCCTTGGCCCCGGCCTGCCCCGGGACGGCCGGGGGCTCCTCGGCCTCGTCCTCGCGGCGGCTCGGGCGCTGCTGCTCCTGTCCAGGCATGGCTGGCTCCCCCTGACGTCTCGCGCACCGGGCCACGTGGGCCCGCTTCCGGGACGACACTAACCCCGCCGCCGGTGCCGCCGCCGGGTTTGCGGCCCGCCCCACCCCGTCCGCGCCCGCGCGGGGCCGCGCGGGGCCGGGCCGGCGGGTCAGCCGGTCAGGGCCGCGACGAGGTCCTCGGCGGTCCGGCAGCGGTCCAGCAGCGCCCCCACGTGCTCCTTCGTGCCGCGCAGCGGCTCCAGCGTCGGCACCCGCTGCAGCGCGCCGCGACCGGCGACGTCGAAGATCACCGAGTCCCAGCTGGCGGCCGCGACCCGTGAGCCGTACCGGGCCAGGCACTCCCCGCGGAAGTAGGCGCGGGTGTCGGTCGGGGGGTGCTCCACGGCGTGCCGGACCTGCTCGTCGGTCAGCAGCCGCTCCACCTGCCCGCGCTCGGCGAGCTTGAGGTACAGGCCCTTCTCGGGCCGCACGTCCGACCACTGCAGGTCCACCGCCTGCAGGCGGGCGTGGTCCCAGGCCAGGCCGTCGCGGGAGCGGTACCCCTCCAGCAGCCGCAGCTTCGCGACCCAGTCGACCTCCCGGGCCGCGGAGAACACGTCGGTCTCCAGCTTCGTCAGGACCTGCTCCCAGCGGGTCAGGACCTCGGCGGTGTCGGCGTCGACGTCGGCGCCGTAGCGGTCGGCGACGAACGCGCGGGCCGCCTCCAGGTAGGCCCACTGCACCTGCACCGCCGTCAGCCGGCGCCCGTCGCGCAACCGGACCAGCTGCCGCAGGCCCGGGTCGTGGGAGACCTCGTGCAGGGCCCGCACCGGCTCGGCCATCAGCAGGTCCCCGGCGGGGCTGCCCGGCAGGTACCCGGCCTCCAGCATCGACAGGACCAGGCTGGTGGTACCGACCTTCAGCAGCGTCGCGACCTCGCACATCGTGGCGTCGCCGACGATGACGTGCAGCCGCCGGTACTTCTCCACCGTGGCGTGCGGCTCGTCGCGGGTGTTGATGATGGGGCGCTTCATCGTCGTCTCCAGCCCCACCTCCACCTCGAAGAAGTCGGCGCGCTGGCTGACCTGGAAGCCCGCCTGCCGCGACTCCTGACCCAGCCCGACCCGCCCGGCGCCGGTGAACACCTGCCGGGACACGAAGAACGGGGTGAGGTGGCGCACCACGTCGCCGAAGGGCGTGGACCGGGCCATCAGGTAGTTCTCGTGGGTGCCGTACGAGGCGCCCTTGCCGTCGGTGTTGTTCTTGTAGATGGTCACCGGCGTCAGCCCCGGGGTGGCCGCGACCCGGCGCAGCGACTCCAGCAGGATCAGCTCCCCGGCCCGGTCCCACCGCACCGCGTCGCGGGGGGTCAGGACCTCCGGGGAGGAGTACTCCGGGTGGGCGTGGTCGACGTAGAAGCGGGCCCCGTTGGTGAGGATGACGTTCGCCATCGTCGGGTCCTCGGTCTCGGCGGTCACCACGTCCGAGGCGTTCGGCGCCGCCCGCCGCGACGAGCGCGTCCCGGACCCGCTCGCGGCCCGGCCCGGCTCGTCGGTCAGCTGCGAGGGGTGCGCCGCGGCCCGCTCCACCTCGAAGCCGCGCGCGTCGCGCAGCGGCGCCTCGTCCTCGTAGTCCCACCGCGGCCGCGACCCGGTGGCCGCCGAGGCGTACGCGTTGACGACCTGCGCCGACAGCAGCATCGGGTTCGCGCCCGGGTCACCGGGCACCGAGATGCCGTACTCCGTCTCGATCCCGACGACTCTGCGCACGCTCACGTCACGACCCTAGATCACCTCACTCGTTGCGCAGCGCGACCACCGGGTCCAGCCGCCCGGCCCGCCGCGCCGGGAACACCCCGAAGAAGATGCCCACCGCGGCCGACACCGCGAACGCCACCGCCGGGCTCCACCACTCGATCACCGCCGGCAGCGGCGAGAGCCGGTCGATCGCCAGCGACCCCGCGACCCCGATCGCGATCCCGATGGCGCCCCCGACGCTGGTCAGCAGCACCGCCTCGACGAGGAACTGCACCAGCACGTCCCGCTGCCGGGCCCCCAGCGCCTTGCGCAGCCCGATCTCCCGGGTCCGCTCCCGCACCGAGACGAGCATGATGTTCGACACGCCCACCCCGCCCACGACCAGGGAGATCCCCGCGATCGCGGCCAGCACCGCCGTCAGCAACCCCAGGATCTGCCCCACCACGCCCAGGATCTGCGTCTGCGTGACCGCCGAGAACGTCTGGTCGGGGTACTGCGCCTTCATGGCCCGCCACAGCCGCTCCGACAGGTCCGTCACCGACGACGCCGACGGCGCCTTCACCGCGAACGCGTCGACCCGGTCGATGGAGAACAACCGCTGCGCGGTCGTGATCGGCACGTGGATCTCGTTGTCCTGGGAGACCCCGAAGCTCTCCCCCTGCTCGGCCAGCACCCCGATGACGTCGAACCGCGTCCCGGCGATCGTGACCTGCCGTCCCAGCGGGTCGGTCCCCGGGAACAGCGCCTGCGCCGTCGCCGACCCCAGCACCGCCACCCGGCGGCGGGCGTCGACGTCGACGGAGGTGAAGTACTGCCCCTGCGCCACCGGCCGGTTCACGACCTGCGGCAGGTTCTGGTCCGCGCCCTGGATCGTCGTGAACTGCTCCCGCGTCCCGGCCCGCACCTGCGCCCCCGTGCCGATGCGCGCCGTCACCGCCCGGGCGTCCCCCACCACGTCGGCCAGGACGTCGGCGTCGTCGAGCTGCATCGTGGACGTCGACGGGCCGCTGGCGGCGAGGTTGTTCGTGTCGAACTGCCCCGGCACCACCAGGATCAGGTTCGACCCCAGCCCCTCGACCTGCTGCTCGATCTGCTGCCGCGCCCCGGACCCGATCGAGACGACCACGATGACCGCCGCGATGCCGATGATGATGCCCAGCATCGTCAGCAGGCTGCGCAGCCGGTTGCCCCGCAACGCGTCCAGCGCGACCCGGAACGCCTCCCAGCCCTTCACGAGGCCACCGCCGTGTCCAGCTCCACGAGCCCGTCGCGCACCCGCACCTGACGGCGCGCCCGCCCGGCGACCTCGTCGTCGTGGGTGACCAGCACCACCGCCACCCCCCGCTCGGAGTTCAGCTCCTCCAGGATGCGCATGACCTCCGCGCCGTTGCGCGAGTCCAGGTTCCCCGTCGGCTCGTCCGCCAGCAGGATCCGCGGCCGCCCCACCAGGGCCCGCGCGATCGCGACCCGCTGCTGCTCACCGCCGGACATCTGCGTCGGCCGGTGCGTCAGCCGGTGCCCCAGGTTCACCGACCGCAACGCCTCCGCCGCCAGTTCCCGGCGCTCACCGGCGCCCACCCCCCGGTACAGCAGCGGCAACGCCACGTTCTCCACCGCGCTCGAGCGCGGCAGCAGCTGGAAGGCCTGGAACACGAACCCGATCTCCCGGTTCCGCAGGTCCGCCAGCTCGGCGTCCGACAGCCCCGCCACGTCCCGGCCCCCCACCCGCAGGACCCCCGACGTCGGACGGTCCAGGCACCCCAGCAGGTGCATCAACGTCGACTTGCCCGAACCGCTCGGGCCCACGATCGCGGCGTACTCCCCCTCCGAGACCGTGAAGCTGACCCCCCGCAGCGCCTCCACCGTGGTGTCCCCGAACGAGTACGACCGCCGCACGTCCACCGCCTCGATCGCCGCCGGCGCACCCGGCCCCGGCACCGAACCCCGCGCCGCGTGCGAAGTGCGAGACGTCACGGGACCTGCTGCCCCTGCGACACGTCGGCCGCGCCCTCGACGACGATCCGCTCCCCACCGGTCAACCCGGCCGTGATCTCCACGTCCGCGTCCCCGCGGACCCCCACCGTCACGTCCTGCCGCTCGGCGCGCCCCGAGCGCACCACCCACACCGAGTCCGAGTCCGCCGACCCGTTCACCGAACCCGCCCGCACGATCGCCGACGCCGGGACCTCCACCACGTCCGTCGCGCTCTTGACCACCAGCGACACCGCCGCGCTCATCCCCGGCAACGGCGTCGCCGCCGCCTGCCCGTCCGCGCCCGTCCCGCCGTCGTAGCTCAACCGCACCGTATACGTCACCGCGCCACCGGCACCGGACTTCGCCGTCGGGTCCACGCTGGTGACCGTCCCCCGGTACCGGGCCCCCTCCACGGCGTCCACCGCCACGTCGGCCACCACACCCGGCTGCACCAGCAGCACGTCCGTCTCGTCCACGTCCGCGCTCAACGTCAACGTCGAGGCGTCGATCACCGACACCAGCGTCGCGCCCTGCCCGACCGCCGCGCCCTGCGCCAGCACCGGCGCCCCCGCGGCCGACGCGTCCTGCGCGCCCGCCGCCGGCAACGACACCCCGCTGCCGGCCAGCAGCTGCTCGGCGCCCGCCGGCAACCCCGACCCCCCGCCGCCCCCGCCGGACCCCAGCGACACCCGCCCCGAGATCGGCGCCACCACCGTCAGCGCGTCCACCGTCGCCCGCGCCGCCGCCACCGCCGCCCGCGTCTGCACCCGCTGCGCCGAGTTCAACGACTCCACCGCCGCGTCCAGGTTCCCCAGGCCCGAGTTCACCTGGTCCACCAGCGCCTGCGTCTGCGAGGCCAGCAACTGGTACTGCGTGCGCGACGACTGCACCGCCGCCAGCGCCGCCGCCCGCGCCGCCGGGTCCGCGATGGCCTGCGCCTGCGCCTCGGCCTCGGCGAACCGCGCCTGCGCGTCCCGCTGCGCCCTGCGCTGCTGCGCGGCCACCTGCGACGACGACTGCGCCGACGACTTCCCCGACCCCGACCGGGCCGCCTCCGCGTCCGCCGCCTCCGCCTGCTCCAGCGCCTGCACCGCCGAGGGGGAGTCGATCGTCATCAGCACCTGACCGGCCTGCACCTCCTGGCCGTCCCCCACCGCCAGCGTCGCCACCGTCCCGGCCGCCGGCGCCTTCAGCACCGCCGAGTTCCGCGGCTGCACCTGCCCCGCGGCGTCCACGACCTGCCGCACGTCCCCGCGCCCGACCGTGCCCAGCCCGATCCGGGCCGCGTCCTCGTCCCCGCCGCAGCCCGCCAGCACCAGCACCCCGGCCACCCCCGCGGCGGCGCACAGCAGCCACGACGGCCGGGACGGGGAACGGGGAACGCTCAACAGGGCGGGCACCCGGTCACCCTAGGGCCTGCCCCCGACCCGCGGATCCTCCCCAGGGCGGGCACCGGCACCCCGCTCCTCCCCCCTGCGTCGCACCCGGCCGCACCCGGCCTAGCCTCACCCCGGTGACCGAGATCGTCGCTCTCTACGACCCCACCAGCCCCACCGGGCACGTCACCGGCGCCGCCCCCCGCGACCGCGTCCGCGCCCTCAACCTCCCCCACGCCGCCACCGGCGTCCTGCTGCGCGACCAGCGCGGCCGCGTCCACGTCCACCGCCGCACCGACACCAAGGACCTCAACCCCGGCGCCCACGACTGCCTCGCCGGCGGCGTCGTCGCCGCCGGCGAGGACCCCCTCGACGCCGCCCACCGCGAACTGCGCGAGGAACTCGGCGTCGACGCCCCCCTCACCCCGGTCCTGGTCCGCTGGTACCGCGACGACACCACCCACTACCTCGCCCACCTCTACGAGGCCCGCTGGGACGGCACCCCCCTGACCCTGCAGCCCAGCGAGGTCGCCACCGGCTGGTGGGAGGACCCCACCACCCTGCGCGCCCGGCTCGCCGACCCCACCTGGCCCTTCGTGCCCGACACCCGCGCACTGCTGGCCCACTGGCCCGAATGGTGGAAGGATCCGCACCGCTCGTGACCGAACCGTGACCCGCCACGGGTCCGACCGCCCAGGAGACCCGTGACCAGCACCACGCCCAGCCCGCGCCTGCCCTGGGTCGACACCGCCCGCGGCGCCGCCATCGTCCTGGTCGTCACCCACCACGCCGTCCTGTTCACCACCGCCGAAGGACTGGGCCACCCCGCCTGGACCGCCCTCAACGAGACCCTCCGCCTGCTGCGGATGCCGCTGTTCTTCTTCCTCTCCGGCCTGCTCGCCGTCCGCGCCGTGCACCGCCCCTGGCCCGACCTGCTGCGCCGCCGCACCACCAACGACCTGTGGGTCTACCTGCTGTGGGCCAGCGCCGCCTTCGCCGCCTTCACCCTCGTCGTCCCCTACGCCCGCGACGACGTGCCCGGCGGCCCCCGCGGCTGGCTGGACCAGACCCTCCTGCTGCCCGACAACGGCGCCTGGTACCTGCTCGCCCTCGCCCTCTACCTGCCCCTGGGCCGCCTCACCCGCACCGTCCCCACCGTCGTCCTGCTGCCCGCCGCCGCCGCCCTCGCCGCCGCCCTCGGCCCCGGCCAGCTCGTCCGGTACAGCTTCGTGTGGAGCGACCTGCTCACCCTCTTCGTCTTCTTCGCCGCCGGACTGCGACTGCGCGAGGGCGCCCTGCGCCTGTCCACCCGCGTCCCCGGCCCCGCCGCCGTCACCGCCCTGGCCGCCGTCGTCGGCGCCCTCGCCCTCGCCGTCACCGCCCTGAGCCTCACCCAGGTCCCCGGCGTCCGCCTCCTCGTCGGCGCCGGCGCCGTCGTCGCCGGCTGCGCCGTCGCCGTCCGCCTGGCCCCCACCCGCCTCGGCCACGGCCTGGCCCACGTCGGCAGCCGCACCCTGCCCGTCTACGTCACCCACGAGATCGTCCTGGGCGTCCTCGTCCTCGCGCTGGCCCCCGCCGCCGGCACCGGCCTGCGCGGCCCGCTGTCCCTGCTCGCCCCCGCCGTCCTGGTCGCCGCGGCGCTCGCGGTGTGCCTGCCGCTGCGCGGCCCGCTGACCCGCGTGCCGTGGCTGCTGCACGCACCGTGGGCCGCACCCCGCCAGCGCGAGGTGCGGCCCACGGTCGGAGTCGCGACGGTCCCGGAGACCCGGGACCGGGTGCAGGGGGTCTAGAGGTACTGACCGGTGTTGGCGACCGTGTCGATCGACCGGCCCGCCTCGGTGCCCTTCTTGCCCTGCATGAGGGTGCGGATGAACACGATCCGCTCCCCCTTCTTGCCCGAGATGCGGGCCCAGTCGTCCGGGTTCGTCGTGTTGGGCAGGTCCTCGTTCTCCTTGAACTCGTCTACGCACGCGCTCATGAGGTGATCCACCCGCAGACCCCGCTGCTGCGACGTCAGCAGGTCCTTGATGGCCATCTTCTTGGCCCGGTCCACGATGTTCTGGATCATCGCCCCGGAGTTGAAGTCCTTGTAGTACAGGACCTCCTTGTCCCCGCCGGCGTAGGTGACCTCCAGGAACTCGTTCTCCGGGGTCTCGGTGTACATCCGCTCCACCGTGGCCTGGATCATCGCGTCGACCGTCGTCTGCGGGTTGCCGCCGTTGACGGCCAGGTCGTCGGCGTGCAGCGGCAGGTCCGTCGTCAGGTACTTGCTGAAGATCTGCCCGGCGCTCTCGGCGTCCGGCCGCTCGATCTTGATCTTGACGTCGAGGCGGCCCGGCCGCAGGATCGCCGGGTCGATCATGTCCTCGCGGTTCGAGGCGCCGATGACGATGACGTTCTCCAGCCGCTCCACGCCGTCGAGCTCGGACAGCAGCTGCGGCACGATCGTGGTCTCCACGTCCGAGGACACCCCCGACCCGCGGGTGCGGAACAGCGACTCCATCTCGTCGAAGAACACGACCACCGGCGTCCCGCCGCTGGCCTTCTCCCGGGCCCGCGCGAAGATCAGCCGGATGTGCCGCTCGGTCTCCCCGACGTACTTGTTCAGCAGCTCCGGGCCCTTGATGTTCAGGAAGTAGCTCTTGGCCTGCGTCTCCCCGCGCAGCTGGGCGGCCTTCTTCGCCAGCGAGTTCGCGACCGCCTTGGCGATGAGCGTCTTGCCGCACCCGGGCGGGCCGTACAGCAGGATCCCCTTGGGCGGACGCAGCCCGTGCTCGCGGAACAGGTCGGCGTGCAGGAACGGCAGCTCCACCGCGTCCCGGATGGCCTCGATCTGCGGCCCCAGACCACCGATGTCCTCGTAGTCGATGTCCGGCACCTCCTCCAGCACCAGCTCCTCGACCTCGGCCTTCGGGATCCGCTCGAAGGCGAACCCCGACCGCGTGTCGATCGTCAGGGAGTCGCCCACCCGCAGCGGCCCGTCCATCAGGGGCCCGGCCAGCCGCACGACCCGTTCCTCGTCGGCCCGCGCCAGCACCAGGGCCCGCCCGTCGGGCAGGACCTCCTTGACCGACGCCAGCTCCCCGGTGCGCTCGTAGTCGAACGCGGCCACGACGTTCATGGCCTCGTTGACCATGAGGTCCTGCCCCGGGCGCAGGGCCGCGAGGTCGACGGCGGGGCTGACGGCCACGCGCATGCGCCGGCCGGCGGACACGATGTCGGCCGTGCCCTCGTCGTCACCGGGCTGCAGGAACGTGGCGAACTGGGCCGGGGGCTGCCCCAGCCGGTCCACCTCCGCCTTGAGCGCGACGATCTGGTCACGAGCCTCGCGCAGGGTGCTGGCCAGCCGATCGTTCTGGGCGCTGACCTGGGCGAGTCGGGTGCGGGCCGCCCCGAGCTGTTCCTCGAGGGCGGTGAGGTGGCGGGGATCCCGCTCACCACCACCGCCGAAGCGGCGTGTGGGCTCCGTCATGGCGCATCTCCCGTCTGGGTGGTGCATTCGACATTAACCCGACGCGCGGAGATCGCGAGGCGGTTCCGTGTCGGCGCGCCGCCGGTTCAGGCGCCGTGCTTGACGCGGTACATGTCCCGGTCGGCGTGCCGGACCAGCTGCGCGAACGTCGCCCCGTGCGCGGGGTGCACCGCGATCCCGACGCTGGCGCCCACCGAACCGACGCCGGCGCTCAACGGGACCGGCGCCAGGACCGCGCCGGCCAGCGCCTGCCCGACCCGCCCGGCCTGCGCGGCCGCCGACGCCGGCTCCAGGCCGGTCAGGGCCACCACGAACTCGTCCCCACCGAGGCGGGCCACCAGGTCGGTCTCGCGCACCGACCGCCGCAGCCGCTGCGCGACCACCGTCAGCAGCTCGTCCCCGGCCGCGTGGCCGAACCGGTCGTTCACCGACTTGAACCCGTCGAGGTCGCAGAACAGCAGCGCCACGGCCGTCCCCTCCCGCTGCGCCCGGACCAGCTCGCCCTCCACGAACCGCTCCACGCCCCGGCGGTTGGCCAGGCCCGTCAGGGCGTCGGTGTGCGCGAGCTCCTCGATGCGGCGCAGGTAGCTGCGCGAGCGGGACCGCTCCCGCTCGGCCTCCTGCTGGGCGCGCACCCGGTCGCTCACGTCGAGCTGGACCCCGATGTACTGCACCAGCCGGCCCGTCTCGTCGAACACCGGCGCCAGGTGGATCTCGTTCCACCACCGCAGCCGCCGCGGGCCGCGGTAGTTCACCAGCACCCCGCGCCACTCCCGGCCCGCCGCGATCGCCGACCGGATCTCGTTGACGACCGCCGGGTCGGTGTCCGGCCCCTGCAGCAGGCGGCAGTTGCGCCCCAGCACCTCGGCCGCGCTGCGCCCCGACAGCTGCTCGAACGCCGCGTTCACGTACACCAGCGGGGCGTCCGGGCGCGTCATGTCCGCGATCGCCACCCCGCTCGTCGTCGCCGCCAGCGCCCGCGGCAGCAGCCGGTCCAGGTCCAGGTCCGAGCCCTGGCGCGAACCCCCGCGCGAATCCCGGCGCGCCACCGCACCCGGCGCCGGACCCGACGACGCCACCGCGGCCGGCCCCGCCACCGGCGCGGCGACCCGCGGAGCCACCCGCGACAGCAGCGACTGCATCGCCGCCACGACCACGTCCCGGTCGTACGTCAGGGCGTACTCGAACTCCCGTTCCCGGTCCGCGCCCTCGTCGCCCAGGTCTCGGGCCAGCAGCGCCGCGGCGAAGTGCGGCGCCAGCACCACCACGTCCCACTCCCCGCGCACCGGGTCACCGGCGGCCAGCGTGGCCCCGCGCACCCCCGGCATCGGCGACTCCGGCAGCCCCTCGCCGACCGCCGCCACGAACCCCACGCTGTCGGCCAGGTCGCGGTACCGCGACCGGGTCGCGACCGTGAAGTGCCGGGCCTCCTGGAACGTCGAGGCGACCACGCAGGTCTCACCCAGCCGCCGCGCCTCCCGCTCCAGCTGCTTGCTGACCTCGATCAGCAGCGCCTTCGGCGACCGGCGCAGCACCGTCCCCGGCGGCAGCGCCGCGAACGGCGACGTCAGCCCGGGGTCCACCACCGGGGCCGCCGCGGCCAGGACCAGCTCGCCGGTGGCCGCCGCGGGCGGCGGCGGCGCGGCCGGACGGCCGAAGAACCACCCCTGCCCCAGCTGCGCGCCCAGCGCCCGCGCCGTCCGCAGGTGCGCCTCGTCCTCGATGCCCTCGGCCAGCACCACCGCACCCGAGCTCTGCGCGTACGCGTTGACCGCGTTCATGATCTGCGCCACGGCCGCGCCCGGGCGCCCCTGCACCAGCCGCAGGTCCAGCTTGACCACGTCGGGCCGCAGCAGCGGCATGAACGCCAGCGACATGGCGTCCGCGCCCACGTCGTCCAGCGCGATGCCCCAGCCGATCTCCCGGATCCGCGCCACGGTCCGCAGCAGCTCCGCCGGCCGCGTCGCCAGCGCCCGCTCGGTGATCTCCACGACCACCCGCAGCCGGCCCGGCGCCCCCTCGGCCAGCGCCAGCAACCGGCTCAGCGGCGCCGAGTCCAGCACCTCCGGCTCCACGTTCACGAACAGCGTCAGCGGCGACACCACGGCGTGCTCGACCGCACCGGCGAACGCCGCCGCCCGGCACGCCTGGTCCAGCTCGGCCAGGCAGCCGGCCGCCCGTGCCGCCGCGAACAGGTCGTCGGGGCGCTGCAGCGGGCCCTGCGGGCCGCGCACCAGCGCCTCGTACGCCACCACCGCACCGGAGTCCAGGTCCACGATCGGCTGGAACACGCTGTGGAGCCCACCGTCGAGGAGGACCTGCTCGATGCCCAGGGCAGCACTCGTCACCGTCACCACCGGGTCCTCGGCACACCGCACCTCGATGTCCAGTCCGTTCACCCGTCCGGCCCAGTCCGGCCCGGCACCGACCCGGCGCCGGCCCGGCGCCGGCCCGGCACCGACCCTCCATCGACCCTGCACCGCCGACCGCGCCCGGCATCGGCCAGACTGACCCGGCCAGCACGCACGACCACGGGAGGACCCCAGTGAACGCCACCCCCTCGGCCACCTCCCGCAGCACCGCGGACCTGGCCGCCCGCGCCGCCGAGCTGGACGCGGCCGACCCGCTGGCCGCCTACCGCGAGGAGTTCCAGCTCGAGGCGGCCCCCGGCGTGAGCGCCTACCTGGACGGCAACTCCCTGGGCCGGCCGCTGAAGGCCACCTCCACCGCGGTCGAGCGGTTCATCACCCAGGAGTGGGGCGGGCGCCTCATCCAGGGCTGGACCCACGACGGGCAGGGCGGTGACGGCGGCCGGACGGGCGGCTGGATGGACTGGCCCACCGACCTCGGCGACCTGCTGGGCCGCGTCGCCCTCGGCGCCGGGGCCGGGCAGACCGTGGTGGCCGACTCCACCACCGTCCTGTTCTACAAGCTGGCCCGCGCCGCCGTGGCCGCCGGACGGGCCGCCGGCCACGACGAGGTCCGCGACGAGATCGTCGCCGACACCGACAACTTCCCCACCGACCGCTTCGTCCTGGAGGGCATCGCCGCCGAGACCGGCGCCCGGCTGCGCTGGATCGAGACCGACCCCGCCGCCGGGATCACCCCCGAGCAGGTCACCGCCGCCGTCGGGCCGCGCACCGCCCTGGCCACCTTCAGCCACGTCGCCTACCGCTCCGGGCACCTGGCCGACGCCGCCGCGATCACCGCCGCCGTCCACGACGCCGGGGCGCTGGTCCTGTGGGACCTGTCGCACTCGGTGGGGTCGGTCCCGCTGGCCCTGGACGAGTGGGGGGCGGACCTGGCGGTCGGCTGCACCTACAAGTACCTCAACGGCGGCCCCGGCGCGCCCGCGTTCGCCTACCTCGCCCACCGCCACCAGGGGGTCCTGCGCCAGCCGATCCAGGGCTGGATGGGGCACGCCGACCCCTTCGCCATGGGGCGGGGCTACCAGCCCGACCCCGGCGTGCGGCAACTCGTCTCCGGCACCCCGCCCATCGTGTCCATGGTCCCCGTGCGCGCCGGGCTCGAACAGCTCCAGCGCGCCGGCATCGACGCCGTCCGCCGCAAGTCCGTGCTGCTCACCGGGTACGCCCTGGACCTGGCCGACGAACTGCTCACCCCCCACGGCGTGCAGATCGCCACCCCCCGCGACCCCGCCGACCGCGGCGGCCACCTGACCGTGCGCACCGGCAGCAGCGGGGTCGACTTCCGGGAGGCGACCACCCGGCTGTGGGGGGCCGGTGTCGTGCCGGACTTCCGCGCCCCCGACGGCATCCGGATCGGCCTGGCCCCGTTGTCCACCAGCTTCGGCGAGGTCCTCGACGGGATGCTCGCCCTGCAGCAGATCGTGAGGAACCCGTGAGCGAGAACACCCGCGAGGCCAACACCCGCGAGGCCAACACCCGCGAGGTCGAAGCCGGCCTCGTCACCGACTTCACCCGCGACATGTCCTACGGCGCCTACCTGCACCTCGACGAGGTCCTGTCCGCCCAGCACCCCCTGTCCGTCCCCGAGCACCACGACGAGATGCTGTTCATCGTCCAGCACCAGACCAGCGAGCTGTGGCTCAAGCTCGTCCTGCACGAACTGCGCTCGGCCGTCACCGCCATCGCCGCCGACGACCTGAAGACCGCGCTGAAGAACATCGCCCGCGTCAAGCACATCCAGCGCACCCTCACCGAGCAGTGGTCGGTGCTGGCCACCCTCACCCCCACCGAGTACGCCCAGTTCCGCGGCTTCCTGGCCAACTCCTCCGGCTTCCAGTCCCACCAGTACCGCGCCGTCGAGTTCGTCCTGGGCAACAAGAACGCCAAGATGCTCGACGTCTTCGCCCACGACGCCCCCCGCCACGCCGAACTGGCCGACCTGCTGCACGCCCCCAGCCTGTACGACCAGTTCCTGCGGTTCCTGGCCCGCCGCGGCCACGACGTCCCCACCGAACTCCTCCACCGCGACGTCACCACCGCCCACGTCCACACCCCCTCCCTCGTCCCCGTCTTCCGCCGCATCTACGAGAACGCCGGCGAGTTCTGGACCGAGTACGAGGCCTGCGAGGAACTCGTCGACCTGGAGGAGAACTTCCAGCTCTGGCGGTTCCGGCACCTCAAGACCGTCGAACGCACCATCGGGTTCAAACGCGGCACCGGCGGCTCCACCGGCGTCGACTTCCTCGCCCGCGCCCTGGACCTCACCTTCTTCCCCGAGCTGTACGCCGTCCGCACGGAGATCGGCTCGTGAACCTGCTCGCCCTGGCCGCCCCCGGCGTCCTGACCGGCTCCCGCACCGCCCGGGAGACCTTCGACGCCGCCCTGGCCGCCCACCGCCTCACCGGCCGCCTCGTCCTGACCACCTCCCACGAGCACCTGCGCTCCGAAGCGGCCGCCGCCGACGGGGAGTTCCTGCTCGTCACCGGCGACGACACCCCCGTCGACGACCTCCTCGCCGGCATCGACGCCACCGTCGTGCGCGTCGACCTCGACGCCCGCGACGCCGACCGCTCCACCCGCGTCCGCCGCCACGTCCGCTGGCGCGGCACCGCCGGACTGCGCTTCGCCGTCGACGACTGGTTCCACGAACGCACCACCCCCGCCCGCCGCGTCCCCTACGGCCCGCACCCCGACCAGTACGCCCACCTGCGCACCCCCGACCCCGCCGACCACGGCCCCGGCCCGTTCCCCGTCGCCGTCCTCGTCCACGGCGGCTACTGGCGCTCGCGGTGGGAGAACGACCTCATGCACGCCGCCGCCGCCGACCTCACCGCCCGCGGTTTCGCGACCTGGAACCTGGAGTACCGCCGCCCCGACCTGCACGGCTGGGACGCCACCACCGCCGACGTCGACACCGGGTTCGGCGTCCTGCACTCCGTCGAGGCGCCCCTGGACCTGACCCGCGTCGTGACCCTGGGGCACTCCGCCGGCGGGCAGCTGGTCACCCGGCTGGCCGCCGACCGCGCCTCCAGCGAACTGCGGCCCACGCTGACCGTCTCCCTGGCCGGCTGCCTGGACCTGCACTCCATCCACGCGCGCGGCCTGTCCGAGCACGCCGTCGCCGCCGCCCTCGGCGGCCCGCCCCACCTGATCCCCGAGGTCTACGCCGCCGCCTCCCCGATGGCCCGGCTGCCGATCGGCCTGCCGCTGGCCGTGGTCTGCTGCCGCGGCGACGACCCCGACCTGCTCGACGCCTCCCGCCGCTTCGCCGACGCCGCGCTCGCCGCCGGTGACGACGTGCGGGTCGTGGAGGACGACGGCGACCACTTCTCCGTCATCGACCCCGCCGCACCGGTGTGGGCCCGGGTCGTCGACCTGCTCGAGCGGGTGCGGGCGGCGCCGGCCGCGGACCCGCTGGTGGACGTGCAGCCCTGACGGGCTGCCCCTACCCTCGACCCGGCACCACCAGCACGCGCACCGGGCAACGTCGGGGAGAGTCGGGGGAGAACGGTCGATGTCGTGGGTCTCGCGGCTCGACGGGTTCCAGCGGCGGCACCCCGCCGTCAGCTACCCGCTCGCGGTCGTCTACAAGTTCTTCGAGGACCAGGGCGCCTACCTCGCCGCCATCGTCACCTACTACGGCCTGCTGAGCATCGTCCCGCTCCTGCTGCTGCTGTCCACGATCCTCGGGTACGTCCTGGCCGGTGACCCCGGCGCGCAGGAGGCCATCGTGAACTCCGCGGTCGCCACGATCCCGGTCATCGGCGAGGAGGTCGGCGACCCCGGCCGGCTCGGCGGGGGCGGCGCGGGCCTGGCCATCGGCATCGCCGGTGCGCTCTACGGCGGGCTCGGGGTCGGCCTGGCCCTGCAGAACGCCGCGAACGTGGCCTGGGGCATCCCCCGCAACGAACGGCCCAACCCCTTCAAGTCCCGGCTGCGCAGCCTGCTGCTGATGGTGACCGCGGGGTTGTTCGTCGTCGGCACGACGGTGCTGAACATCGTCCTGGGCGACGTGATCCGCGGCGACAGCGCGGTGCAGGACTGGGCCAGCACCGTCGGGTACACCGTCCTGGCCGGCATCGGGTTCACCATGGCGTTCTGGCTCGCCGCCGCCCACCGGCCCCCGCTGCGCACGATCCTGCCCGGCGCCCTGACGATGGCCGTCCTGTGGCAGTTCCTGCAGCACTTCGGCGGGAACCTCGTCGGTCTGGTCAGCGAACGGGCCAGCGTGTCCAACCAGGTGTTCACCGCGGTCCTGGGCCTCATCGCGTTCCTGTTCGTCACCTCCTGCTGCGTGGTGCTGTGCGTGGAGGCCGACGTCGTCCGCAGCCGCCGGCTCTACCCGCGCGCCCTGCTGACCCCGTTCACCGACGCCGTGGAACTCACCGAGGGCGACGAACGCGCCTACACCCGCATCGCGCAGGCGCAGCGGCACAAGGGGTTCGAGCGCGTCCACGTCGAGTTCGACGAGTCACCCCTGGAGGCCCGCCGCGCGGCCGAGTCGGGTGGCCAGGAACGAGCAGACCGTGATCTGGAGCGGGTGGTAGAGGATGACCGGTAGCGCCACCAGCCCCACCACGTGCGGGTCGAACAGCACCGTCGCCATCGGCAGCCCCGTCGCCAGCGACTTGTTCGACCCGCAGAACAGCGTCGTCACGCGGTCCGCGCGCCCGGCCCCCCACCACGTCGGGACCCACCACGTCAGGGCCAGCACCGCCGCCAGGAGCACCGCGGCGCACGCCAGCACCACCGCGACCTCCCCGGCTCCCACCTGCTGCCACACCCCCTGCCGCACACCGCGGCTGAACGCGGCGTAGACCACCGCCACGATCACCGCGCGGTCCAGCAGCGTCAGCGGGCGCCGGTGCGCCCGCACCCAGCCGCCCACCCACCGGCCCGCGGCCAGCCCCAGCAGGAACGGCACCAGCAGCTGCACCACGATCCGGCCCACCGCCCCGGCGTCCGGGCCGCCGCCGGTCGAGCCCAGCACCAGCGCCGCCAGCAGCGGCGTCAGCCCGATCCCGGCCAGGTTCGACACCGTCGCGCTGACCACCGCGCCCGGCACGTTCCCGTGCGCCACCGCCGTGAACACCACGCACGACTGCACCGTGGAGGGCAGCACCGCCAGGAACAGCACTCCCGCGACCAGGCCGTCGTCGAGGAAACCGCCCACGACCGCGGCCAGCAGCAACCCCAGCGCGGGGAACAGCAGGAACGTCGTGGCCGCGACCGACCCCTGCAACCGCCAGTTCCGCAACCCCGCGACCGCCTCCGCCGGCGCCATCCGCGCCCCGTAGACGAAGAACAGGACCCCGACCCCGACCGTCGTCCCCCAGGACAGGCCCGTGGCGACCGCACCTCCGGCCGGCAGCGCCGCGGCCACCGCGACCGCCAGCAGGATCGCCACGACGAAGGGCTCGACGCGACGCAGGACGGGGACCCGGGACCAGCGCAGCACGGCCGCGACCCTACTGCCCCCCTCCCACCCCCTCCGCCCTCCGCGATCAAGGACAGCCGTCCGCCGATCAAGGACTCAGCCACGGCGATCGCGGTCTGGTCCCCGACGGGCGTGCGGGTGTCCTTGATCGCCGAGGGGGTGTCCTTGATCGCCGAGGGGGGCGAGGGGGAGGCGGTGGTGGCACAGTGACCGGCATGGTCCAGTCCGCTGCCCTCGTCGACGTGCCGCGCCTGCAGCGCGAACTGGCCGGGGACCGCCCACCGGTCCTCCTGGACGTCCGGTGGAGCCTGGGCGGGCCCGCCGGAGCCACCGAGTACGCGCAGGGGCACCTGCCCGGCGCCGTGTTCGTCGACCTCGAGACCCAGCTGTCGCGGCCCCGGCGCCCCGGCGAGGGCCGGCACCCGCTGCCGGACCCCGAGGTGCTGCAGGAGGCCCTGCGCGCCGCCGGCGTCCACGAGGACACCCCCGTCGTCGTCCACGACGCCGCGGACTCCACCAGCGCCGCCCGCGCCTGGTGGGTCCTGCGCTGGGCCGGGCTCGGCGACGTCCGCGTCCTGGACGGCGGCCTGGCCGCCTGGACCGCGCACGGCGGTCCCCTCACCACCGACGTCTCCCGGCCCGTCCCCGGGGACGTCGTCGTCCGCCCCGGCGCGCTGCCCGTCCTGGACGCCGGCGCCCTGCCCGCCCTGACCCGCACCGGCGTGCTCCTGGACGTCCGCGCCCCCGAGCGGTACCGCGGGGAGGCCGAACCGGTCGACCCGGTCGCCGGGCACGTCCCCGGCGCCCGGAACCTGCCGACCACCCAGCACGTCACCGCGGCCGGGACCTTCGACCGGCCCGAGCAGCTGCGGGCGCGGTTCGACGCCGCCGGGGTGCGGCCGGGCGTGGAGGTGGGGGTCTACTGCGGCAGCGGGGTCACCGCGGCGCACACGCTGCTGGCCCTGGAGGTGGCCGGGCTGTCCGGGACGCTCTACCCCGGCTCCTGGTCGGAGTGGATCACCGACCTCACCCGCCCGGTCGCCACCGGACCGGACCCGGACGACGCCCCGGACGACGACGCCCCCCGAGCGTGAGAACGATCCCAGACACGCCCGCGGGCAGCCTCCCCGGCTCCCGGCCCGCCGTGTAGCGTCGACGCCGTGGTCGACGCTGACAGCACCCAGAAGACGAAGATCATCCACGTCGGGCTCGGCGGGTGGGGAGGGGACTGGGAACGCAACGCCATCCCACCGGTCACCGAGGTCGAACGCGTCGCCGTCGTCGACGCCCACGAACCGACCCTGCGCAAGGCCCAGGCCGCCCTCGGCCTGCCCGACGAGGTGTGCTTCACCTCCCTGACCGCGGCCGCCGCCGCCGTCCCCGCCGACGGCGTCGTCATCACCGCCCCCATGGACTTCCACGTGCCCGTCGCGCTCGAAGCCCTCGACGCCGGCCTGCACGCCCTCGTCGAGAAACCCTTCGCCGGCACCGTCGCCGAAGCCCGCACCGCCGTCGAGCGCGCCGAGGAGCTCGGCCTCGTCCTGCAGGTCAGCCAGAACTACCGGTTCTACCCCGGCGCGCAGAAGGCCCGGCAGCTCATCGCCGACGGCGCCGTCGGCGACCTGTCCGTCGTCCACGTCGACTTCCGCCGCTGGGACCACGACGAACCCGCCGACGGCGGCTACCGGCACTACCAGTTCCCGCACCCGCTCATCTACGACATGGCCATCCACCACTTCGACCTGCTGCGCATGACGACCGGCCGCGAAGCCGTCAGCGTCTACGCCAAGGTCACCGACCCCCCGTGGAGCCGCTACACCGAGGAGGCCTCCGCCGTCCTCGTCATCGAGCTCGACGGCGGCCTCGTCGCCAGCTACCGCGGCAGCTGGGTCTCCCGCGCCCCCCAGACCCACTGGGACGGGGAGTGGACCTTCGAGGGCGCCGACGGGTACCTCACCCTCACCGGCCGCGGGAACTCCGGCCCCGCCGACGACGAGGTCCGCCTCGGCCTGGGCGGCGCACCGGCCGAACCCGTCGCCCTGGTCACCCCCGACCTGTGGGGCCGCTCCGCCGGGCTGCGCCAGTTCGCCCGCGCCGTCCGCGGCGGCCCCGCCCCCGACGTCACCGGACGCTCCAACCTCGGCAGCGTGGCCCTCATGGAAGCCGCCGCGAGGTCCGCCGCCTCCGGCCGCGTCGAACCCGTCGAACGGATCGGAGGGACCACCGCGTGACCCGCGTCCTGGTGTGGAACGAAGGCGTCCACGAAGCGAACAACCACCCCGCGAACATCGGCGAGTACTACCCCGACGGCATGCACGGCGCCATCGCCGCCGGCCTGCGCCGCCTGCTGCCCGACGCGCAGGTGTCCACCGCGACCCTCGCCGACCCCGAGCACGGCCTGACCGCCGACGTCCTGGACCGCACCGACGTCCTGACCTGGTGGGGCCACGCCGCCCACGACCAGGTCGACGACGCCGTCGTCGACCGCGTCGAGCAGCACGTCCTGGGCGGCATGGGCCTGCTCGTCCTGCACTCGGGGCACTTCTCGAAGATCTTCCGCCGCCTCCTGGGCACCACCTGCTCCCTGGCCTGGCGCAACGAGGGCGAGCAGGAACTCGTGTGGACGGTCAAACCGTCCCACCCCATCGCCCACGGCGTCCCGCACCCCCTGGTCATCCCCCGCCAGGAGATGTACGGGGAGCTGTTCGACATCCCCGACCCCGACGACCTGATCTTCATCAGCTCCTTCGCCGGCGGCGAGGTGTTCCGCTCCGGCGTCACCTTCACCCGCGGCCGCGGCCGCATCTTCTACTTCTCCCCCGGCGACCAGGAGTACCCCGTCTACCAGCAGCCCGAGATCCAGCAGGTCCTGGCCAACGGCGTCCGCTGGGCCGACCCCGGCCCCGCCCCCCGCACCGTCCCCGACGTCACCAACCCGCCCCGCCAGTGGCTCCTGTGAGCTGAGACCCGGCGGGGCGGGCGGCGATCAGTCGTCCGACCCCGCCGGGTCCTCCACCGACGACTCCACCGACGCGTGCGCAGACGCCTCCGCCGAGGCCTGCGCACCCCGCGCCGCCTCCCGCGCGGCCCGGCGGACCTTGCGGTCCGAGATCGGCCGGTCCCCGTACTCGGTGCCCTCCACGACCTCCACCAGCTCCGCGCCCTCACCGTCCACCGGGTACGCCCCCGGCGCCGGACGGCGCTTGCGCAGCGGCGGGCGCACCCCGTCCGCCAGCCGCCGCGAGGTGATGAGGAACCCCGTGTGCCCGATCATCCGGTGCTGCGGGCGCACCGCCAGCCCCTCCAGGTGCCAGCCGCGCACCATCGACTCCCACGCCTCCGGCTCGGTCCACCGACCCGAGTCCCGCATCGCCTCGGCCACCCGCGACAACTGCGTCGCCGTCGCCACGTAGCAGATCAGCACCCCACCGGGCGCCAGGTGGTCGGCCACCGCGTCCAGGCACTCCCACGGCGCCAGCATGTCCAGCACCGCACGGTCGGCCAGCACACCCGTCGTCGGCAACGTCTCCACCAGGTCACCCACGCGCAGCGTCCACGCCGGGTGCGGCCCGGCGAAGAACGTCTCCACGTTCCCCCGGGCCACCGCCGCGAAGTCCTCCCGCCGCTCGAAGGAGTGCACCCGCCCGCCGTCCCCGACCGCCCGCAGCAGCGACATCGTCAACGCCCCGGAACCCACACCGGCCTCGATGACCACCGCCCCCGGGAACACGTCGGCCATCTGCACGATCTGCCCGGCGTCCTTCGGGTACACCACCGCCGCCCCGCGCGGCATCGACAGCACGAAGTCCGTCAGCAGCGGACGCATCACCAGGTACTCGACCATCGCCGTGTTCACGATCGTCGTCCCGTCCGGCCGACCGATCAGGTCGTCGTGCAGGAACTTGCCGCGGTGGGTGTGGAACTCGGCCCCCGCCGTCAGGGTGATCGTGTGCATCCGGCCCCGCGGGTCGGTCAGCTGCACCCGCTCACCCTCGCGCAGCGGGCCCCGGCGCGTGGCCGCACCCGTCGGGGGGTGCACCACCGCGGGGTCGACGGTCGTCGGGTGGGCAGGGTCGATCACGGAGAGTCCTCTTCCAGTCGTCCGGGGAACGGTCAGCGTCAACGGGCCGTCACGGCGGCGATCACGTCACCGGTGTGCAGCAGCCCGCGCACACGACCAGCAGTGTCCACCACGACGTGCTCCCCCGGACGCACCTGCACCGCCTCCAGCAGCGCCTCACCCGTCAGGTCCTCCGGCAACCACGACCGCGGCGGCAACGCCCGCGCCGTCGCCCCCGCCCCCAGCGACGTCCGCCGCTCCACCGGCACCTGCCGCAACGCCGCCGTGTCCACCACCGCCACCGGCACCCCGTCGTCGGTCACCAGCACCACCTCCAGGTCCCGCGCCGACCCCTGCGTCACCCCCGCGTCGATCGCCGCCCGCGCCGACCGCACGACCTCCTCCACCGTCGACCGCGCGTTCACCCCGATCGCCGGCCGCCGCAGCACCCGCGCCGACAACGCTGGCACCCGCCGCTGCACCGCCGCGAACCGCAACGCCTCCGACGCCCCCTGCCACAGCAGCGCCCCCACCAGCGCCGCCCACACCACGTCCGTCAGCGACGACCCCCAGCCCAGCAGCCGCGGCACCAGCAACCCGCCCAGGAGCACCACGACCGCCAGCACCCGCCCGACCCAGCCGGCCACCACCGTCCCGGCCACCCGGTCCCCGCGCACCTTCCAGACCACCGCCTCCAGCGCGTGACCACCGTCCAGCGGCAACCCCGGCAGCAGGTTGAACACCGCCAGCAGCGCGTTCGACAGCATCAGCGCACCCAGCAGCAACCCCACGACCCCACCGCCACCGGGCTGCCCGGAGACCGCCTCCCGCAGCCACCAGGCCACCACCGCGATGACCCCGTTCACCACCGGGCCCACCACCGCGATCAGCAGGCTGCCGCCCGGCGTCGTCCGCCCCTCGTGGGAGGTGAACCCACCCCACACGTTCAGCACGATCCCCGTGACCCGCTGCCCCGTGGCCCTCGCCGCCAGCGCGTGCGCCACCTCGTGCAGCAGCACCGACACCAGCAGCAGCACCGCGTACCCGAACGCCACCACGTACGACGACGGACCCGGCACCCGCAGCTGCACCACCGGCGCGAACACCCACACGATCAGCGCCGCGAACAGGAACCACGACGGCGACAGCACCAGCGGCACCCCGAACGGGCGCCCCAGCCGGATACCGCCCCTCACGACACCACGCCGACGGGCACACCGACGGACCTGCGCACGCACCCGCGGACGACCCGGCGGGGAACTGGGGGGACCACCACGAACATCCACCGATCCTAGGTCGCCCCACCACCCGCTCCGACCCCGGGCGCCCCCGCCCCGCGCCGTACGATGGACCGGTGACCGACGGTGCGCCACGGGCCGAGGCACCCCCGCCCCCCAGCCGCCGCACGCTGTCGCCCTCCCGCGCTGCCGACTTCATGCAGTGCCCCCTGCTCTACCGCTACCGCACCATCGACCGGCTCCCCGAGACCCCCAGCGCCGCCGCCGTCCGCGGCACCCTCGTCCACGCCGTCCTCGAGCACCTCTTCGACCTGCCCGCCGACCAGCGCACCCTCGACCGCGCCTGCGCCATGGTCGAACCCCAGTGGGACGCGCTGCGCGACCGCGAACCCGCCGTCCGCACCCTCTTCCCCGACCCCGCCGACCCCGCCGACCCCGACCCCGGCCGGGCGCTCGCCACCTGGCTCACCAGCGCCCGCGCCCTGCTGCGCACCTTCTTCGAGCTCGAGGACCCCACCCGCCTCGAACCGGCCGCCCGCGAGATGCCCGTCGAGCTCGACCTCACCGACGACCTGCGCCTGCGCGGCATCGTCGACCGCCTCGACCTCACCCCCGGCGGAGCCATGCGCGTCGTCGACTACAAGACCGGCCGCGCCCCCTCGCAGACCTCCGAGGCCAAGGCCCTGTTCCAGATGCGCTTCTACGCGCTCCTGCTGTGGCGCACCCGCGGCCAGGTCCCCCGGCTCCTGCAGCTCGTCTACCTCGGCTCCGGCGAGATCCTGCGCCACACCCCCGACGAGCAGGACCTCCTCGCCACCGAACGCAAGATCCGCGCCCTGGCCGACGCCATCGAACGCAACCGCGCCACCGGCGACTGGCGCCCCCGCCCCGGCCGCGGCTGCACCTGGTGCCACCACAAGGCCCTGTGCCCCGCCTACGGCGGCACACCCCCGCCGCTGCCCACCGCGACCCCCGCACCGGGCCCCTAGCTCACCCCGCGGCCACCGCGTCCAGCACCAGCCCACCCGCGATCCACCCCAGCACCACCGGGTCCACCTGCGCCAGCGACGCCACCCGGCTGCGCCCCGGAGCCGCCGGGATCGGCACCATGTGCGGGCACGCCAGCACCCGCGCCCCCGCCGCCTCCCCCGACGCCACCCCCGTCGGGGAGTCCTCGATCACCACGCACTCCCCCGGCGACACCCCCAGCAGCCGCGCCGCCAGCAGGTACGGGTCCGGAGCCGGCTTCCCCCGCTCCACCTCGTCGCCCGCCACCACCACCGCGAACGCCCCCGGCACCATCGCCGCGACCGTGTCCGCCAGGCTGCGGTACGACATCGTCACCAGCGCGCACGGCACCCCCGCCGCCCCCAGCGCCCGCAACAGCTCCAACGCCCCCGGCCGCCACACCACCGCCGCACCGACCTGCGCCACCACCGCCTCGACCAGCTCCGCCACCACCGCGTCCGGGTCCAGCCGCACCCCCACCGACCGCTCCACGTGCTCGGCCAGCACCCGACCCGACTCCGGCAACGCGCTGCCCACCAGCCCCAGCGCCTGCTCGTGCGACCACGACGCCCCGTACCGCCCCAGCAGCGCCGTCTCCGCCGCGATCCAGTGCGGCTCGGTGTCCACCAACGTCCCGTCCATGTCCCACAACACCGCGGCGGGGAGCTGGACGGGAGCCTCACGGGGTGCTTCGGAAGGATTCATCAGCCCCGGAGTCTAGGGTTGGGGGGTGCCTGACCAGCCCGCCGACCCCACGCCGGACGACACCGTCCTGCGCAACCCCGTCGTCATCGCCGCCTTCGAGGGGTGGAACGACGCCGGAGAGTCCGCCAGCCAGGCCGTCGCCCACCTGCACCAGGTCTGGGACGCCACCGACCTCACCGAGTTCGACCCCGAGCTCTACCACGACTTCCAGGTCAACCGGCCCACCGTCCACTTCGACGACGACGGCCGCCGCCGCCTCACCTGGCCCACCACCCGCATCTCCACCGCCCACCTGCCCGACGCCCCCCGCGACGTCATCCTCGTCCGCGGCATCGAACCCTCCATGCGCTGGCGCACCTACGCCCAGGAGGTCGTCGACGTCGCCACCACCCACGGCGCCTCCCTCGTCCTCACCCTCGGCGCCCTCCTCGCCGACGTCCCCCACACCCGCCCCCTGCCCGTCACCTCCAGCAGCGAGGACCCCGACCTCGTCGAGAAGCTCGACATCGAACCCTCCCGCTACGAAGGCCCCACCGGCATCGTCGGCGTCGTCCAGGACGCCGTCACCGCCGCCGGCATCCCCTCCGTCTCCCTGTGGGCCGCCATCCCCCACTACGTCGGCCAGCCCCCCTCCCCCAAGGGCACCCTCGCCCTCCTGCGCCGCATCGAGGAACTCCTCGACCTCTCCATCCCCCTCGCCGACCTCCCCGAGGACGCCCGCGCCTGGGAACGCGGCGTCGACGAGCTCGCCGAGGAGGACACCGAGATCGCCGAGTACGTCCAGCAGCTCGAAGAGGCCAAGGACACCGCCGACCTCCCCGAAGCCTCCGGCGAAGCCATCGCCCGCGAGTTCGAGCGCTACCTGCGCCGCCGGGACGACCCACCCCGCCGCGGCTGACCCCGCGGGCGACCGGAGCGCCCACCGCGCTCCGCGCGAGAACCCCCGCACGGACGGCCCCGCCCAGTACGGTCGACCCCGACCACCCGCACCACCACGCGAGGGAGACGCCGTGACCTGGCGACTGGAAACACCCCGCGTCCTCGTCGTCGACCTCGACGGGTCCAAGGGCAGCGCCGTCCGCGCCCAGACCGGCTCGATGGTCGCCTACGAGGGCGACGTGCAGTTCAAGAACGCCGGCACCGGCGGCGGAGGCGGCCTGCGCGCCGCCCTCAAGCAACGCGTCACCGGCGAATCCCTGTCCCTCATGGAGATCACCGGCCGCGGCACCGTCCACCTCGCCGTCGACGCCGGCTACGTCCTCCTCCTCGACCTCGCCGGCGACACCCTCAGAGCCGAGTCCGAGAGCCTCCTCTGCCTCGACGCCGGCCTCAGGAACGACGTCGCCTTCACCGGCCTCCAGGGCGCCTCCAGCGGACAGGGCCTGTTCACCACCACCGTCACCGGCCACGGCCAGATCGCCCTGATCTCCCTCGGCGGCCCGCCCATCGCCCTCAGCGTCACCCCCCAGACCCCCCTCGTCGTCGACCCCGACGCCTACATCGGCGCCGTCGGCCAGCTCAACCAGTCCTTCGTCACCGACGTCTCCTGGCGCAACCTCATCGGCGAGAGCTCCGGGGAAGCCTTCTCCCTCCGCTTCGAGGGCCACGGGACCGTCTACATCCAGCCCGAGGAGCGGTGATGACGTTCACCAAGGTCACCTCCAAGGTCGTCCTCGCCGACGTCCGCCCCGGCGCCGAGGTCCTCGCCCGCCGCGGCGCCATGCTCGCCACCACCGGCCGCATCACCTTCTCCCCCGTCTCCGGCGGACCCGGCGGCGGCGCCTACGGCGGCGGCATCGCCTCGGCGCTCGCCCGCGGCCTGCAGGGCGAGGCCGTCCCCCTGATGGTCGCCGAGGGCCAGGGCACCGTGCACTACGGGTTCCGCGGCCACCACGTCACGATCGTCGACCTCGACGGGTCCCAGCCGATGTCCGTCGAAGCCGACCGGCTGCTCGCGCACGACGCGAGCATGTCCAGCTCCGTCGTCTTCCTCGGCCAGCAGGGCGGGCTGCGCGGCGCCGTCCGCGGAGCCGTCACCGGCCAGGGCCTGTTCACCACCCAGCTGTCCGGCCGCGGGTCCGTCGCCGTCCTGTCCCACGGCGGGACGTTCGCGCTGCGGGTCGGCGCGGGCCGGCAGGTCGTCGTCGACCCGCAAGCCTACGTCGCGCACGTCGGGAACCTCAGCCTCGACGTCGCGACCGCCCTGTCCTGGCGCGACGCCGTCGGACGCGGCTCCGGGGAAGGCGTCCAGCTCAAGGTGTCCGGCGAGGGCACCGTCTACGTCCAGGCGAGCGAGGAGAAGCTGTGACCGTGCGACCGCTGGACCCGCAGACCCTGCCGGACCACGACAACCTCCCCGACAACCCGTACGCCTACTGCGTGCGGCTCGACGGGCCCCTGTTCATGCAGACCGGCCGCATGATCGCCTACTACCCCCTCGGGGGCGGCACCATCCGGTTCGAGCCCCTGACGGCGACGTCGATGACCGCGATGGTCGCCGCGAAGTTCTCCTCCCCGCTGTACAGCCACGACTGGGTCGTCGCCAACGGCCAGGGCCACGTGATCCTCGGCGACCGCGGCTACGACATCAACTCCTACGACCTCGAGGACGGGAACCTCACCGTCCGCGCCGCGAACCTGCTCGCCTTCGACGCCGGGCTGGAACTCAAGGAATCCATCATCCCCGGGTTCCTCACCCTCCTCGGGACCGGCAAGTTCCTCGCCAGTTCCTCCGGGCCGGTCATCTTCGTCGAACCCCCCGTCCGCGTCGACCCCGAAGCGCTCGTCGGGTGGGCCGACTGCCCCGCCCCCTCGCAGCACTTCGACGCCGGCTGGATGGGGCACTTCCTCGGCGCCGCGCGCGGTGCCCTGTTCGGCACCCGCTCCGGGGAGGAACGCCAGTACGACTTCACCGGCGCCGGGACGGTCCTGCTCCAGAGCTCCGAACGGATGATGGAGGACCCGCACGTCGTGCGCCGGCTCGAAGGCGAGGTGCAGCAGCTCGGGCCGAACCAGCTGCACCACCTGGCCGGGGTCATCCAGACCCAGCTCCAGCAGCACCAGCAGTAGCCGCGCGCGGGGGTGCCGGGCGGGACCGCCCGGCACCCCCGCCCGTCAGCCCAGTTCCACCCCGAGCAGCGCCGACACCAGGTCGCGCACCAGCCCCGGCGCGCTCGCGTCGTCCCCGGACCCGGCGTTCGCCGCGGCCACCCACGCGTCGACCGCGGCGACCGCCCCGGGCGCGTCGAGGTCGTCGGCCAGCCGCGCCCGCACGCCGTCCAGCACCGGACCGGCCGCCGGCCCCGCCGACCGCGACACCGCCGACGTCCACGCCGCCCAGCGCTCGCGGGCCGTGGCCAGGACCTCGTCCGTCCACTCCCACTCGCTGCGCCAGTGGTGGGCCACGATCGCCAGCCGGATCGCGCCCGCCTCGACCCCGGCGGCCAGCAGCTTCGAGACGAGCACCAGGTTCCCCTTGGACTTGCTCATCTTCTCGCCGTCGAAGGCGACCATCCCCGAGTGCGCGTACGCCCGCGCGAACGGCCGCTGCCCCGGGCGCACCAGGTGCGCGTGGGAGGCACCCATCTCGTGGTGCGGGAACACCAGGTCCGACCCGCCGGCCTGGACGTCGATCGGCATCCCCAGGTGCTCCAGCGCGATCGCCGAGCACTCCACGTGCCAGCCGGGACGGCCCCGACCCAGCTCACCCGCCTCCCAGGCCGGTTCCCCCGGGCGTTCCACCCGCCACAGCAACGGGTCCAGCGGGTCCCGCTTGCCCGGCCGCTGCGGGTCACCACCACGCTCGGCGGACAGTTCCAGCATCGTCGGCCGGTCGTAGCCCGACACCGCCCCGAAGGCCGGGTCCGACCCGACGGGGAAGTACACGTCGCCGTCGGGGCCGCCGTCCACGCCCGGGACCCGGTACGCCGCACCGGCGGCCAGCAGGTCGCGCACCGCGGCCGCGACCAGGTCCACCACCTCCACGACCCCGAGGTACTCCTGCGGCGGGACGACCGACAACGCCGCCATGTCCCCGCGGAACAGCTCGATCTGGGACTCGGCCAGGTCGCGCCAGTCCACGCCGGTCGCCGTCGCGCGCTCCAGCAGCGGGTCGTCGACGTCGGTGACGTTCTGCACGTAGCGGACGTCGAGGCCGGCGTCCCGCCAGGCCCGGCCCAGCAGGTCGAAGGAGACGTAGGTGTTCGCGTGCCCCAGGTGCGTCGCGTCGTACGGCGTGATGCCGCACACGTACAGCGTCGCCGTCCCCTCCTGCGGGCCGACGGGGACGAGCCCCCCGGTCGCGGTGTCGTGCAGGTGCACGCGGGGACCCCGACCGGGCAGGGTCGGGACGACGGGGGCGGGCCAGGAACGCACGAACCCGAACCTACCTGCCCGCTCCAGCGGCCCGGACACCGGTCAGAAGGGCGGCCAGGGGATCGTCCGGTGCCCCCGCGGCCGCGGCAGGCGGTCCACCGACAGCAACCGCTCGACGCGCTCGAGGGTCGCCACGACCTCCTCCACGCTCAGCAGGTCGCCCAGCAGCTCGCCCAGGCGCCCACCCAGGTCGGCCACCAGGGCCCCCAGCACCTCGCGCTCGTCGGGCCGCAACGGCGACCCGCCGAAACCCCACAGCACCGTCCGCAGCTTCGGCTCCTCGTGGAACGTCAGCCCGTGGTCCACGCCGTGCACCGCGCCCGACCACCCGGGCAGCACGTGCCCGCCCTTGCGGTCGGCGTTGTTCAGCACCACGTCCAGGAGCGCGACCCGCCGCAACCGCAGGTCGTCGGCGTGCACCAGCGCCACCGGGCGCCCCGCGCCGTCCTCGGCCTCCAGCACCGTGTGCCAGCCGTCCTCGACGCGCCGCAGCGGCACGATGTCGATCAGCCCCGCCCCGGGCGCCGGCAGGACGACCTCGTCGGCGTCCGCCGGGTCGGCCCCGTCCTGCTGCAACCACAACTGCACCGAGCCCGGCCCCAGCGGCCCGTCGCGCAGCACCGTCGGCGGCACCACGTGCCACCCCGTGACCGCCGACACCGCGTACGCGGCGACCTCCCGGCGGGCCAGCGTCTCGTCCGGGAAGTCCCACAGCGGCCGTTCCCCGGAGACGGGCTTGTACACGCACGCGAGCTCGCCCTCGCCGGTCGACACCGTCGCGTAGAGCGTCGCGTTCGAGGCGTCCGCCAGCCGGCCGAGGATCCGCAGCTCCCCCGTCGCCAGGCGCACCAGCGCCTCCTGCTCGCCGACGCCGGCGAACGTGCCGTTCAGCGCCGGTACCCGTTCGCCCGGGGGCAGACGTGACCGGCCGGGTCCAGCGGCCCGGCGCAGAACGGGCACGGCGGCCGGCCCGCCGCGACGAGGGCCAGCGCCCGCGCCGCGAACGCACGCGCCACCGTGCCGTCCAGCGACACCCGCAGCACGTTCCGGTCGCCGCCGAGGTTCAGGCCCGGGTCCAGCTCGCCCTCCAGCTCCGGGTCGGTGTCCGCCTCCGACACCTCGAAGCACTCGATGACGACGACCTGCCGCTCGGAGTCCCAGGCCAGGCTCATCGTGCCGACCCGGAACTCCTCCTCGATGGGCACGTCCAGCGGTGCGGTGTCCTCGCTGCCGGCGGCCACCACCGCCGGCACCGGGGCCGCGCCACCGGACCGGCGGACGATCTCGTCGAGGAGTTCCCCCACCCGCTCACCCAGCGCGGCCACCTGCGTCTTCTCCAGGGCCACCGACGTCAGCCGGCCGGCGCCGCGCGCCTGCAGGAAGAACGTCCGCTGCCCGGGTTCGCCGACGGTGCCCGCCACGAAGCGTTCCGGCGGGTCGTACTCGTAGACGGGCATGGTCCCGACCCTACGCCGCGCCGGTGCTGCCGCCGACGACCGCGTCGCTGCTGATCGCCTTCCGGCGGGACCCGCGCTTCCTCCGCTGCGGGGCGAACCCCGCGAGGTCCCCGCCGGAGTCGTTCACCCGCAGCACGAAGGGCCGCAGCGGGGCGTACCGGACGACCGAGACCGAGCAGGGGTCGGCCGAGATGCGCTGGAACAGGTCCAGGTGCATCCCCAGCGCATCGGCCAGGACGGCCTTGATCACGTCCCCGTGCGTCACCGCCACCCACACCGCGTCGTCACCGTGCTCGGCCTGGACCCGGGCGTCGTGCTCGCGCACCGCCTCCACCGCGCGGTGCTGCATCGTCGCCAGCGACTCCCCGTCCGGCCCGGGGAACACCGCCGCCGACGGGTGCGACTGCACCGTGCGCCACAGCGGCTCCTTCGCGAGGTCCTTCAGCGCGCGGCCCGTCCAGTCGCCGTACCGGCACTCCCCCAGCCGCTCGTCGGTCCGCAGCGGCGGCCGCGGACCCGTGGGCCCGTCCACCGCGCACAGCGCGTCCGCCGTCTCCTGGCAGCGTTCCAGCGGCGAGACCACGACGTCGGCCACCGGCACCGGCGACAGCCGCTGGGCCAGCGCCTCCGCCTGCGCACGGCCCGCGTCGTCGAGGTGGACCCCGGGGGTCCACCCGGCGAGGACGGCGGCGGTGTTGGCCGTGCTGCGGCCGTGGCGGACGAGCAGGAGGGTCGGCACGGCCCCCACCCTAAGGGCGTCTTGATCAACGCGGTTGGTGAGTTGACGGTGGAACGTATTCGCGTTGGCTCCGGTAACTGAACTTCCCTTGTTATTGTGGCCCGCCGCCGTCCGGGGCACGATGGCCCCCGTGATCAACCCGGTGGTGGCCCAGTGATCGTCGACGTCGCGACGTACCGCGACGGCTCGCGCCGGGACGTCACCGACCTCACCGGAGCGCTGCGGCGCTGCGCCGACCCCGCCGCGACCGGCACCGCCCCCGCGCAGGAGTTCCTCTGGCTCGGGCTCAAGGACCCCACCGCCGAGGAGTTCAGCGGCATCGCGCAGGCGCTCGGGCTGCACCGCCTCGCCGTCGACGACGCCGTCACCGGTCACCAGCGCCCCAAGATCGAGACCTACGGGCACACCGTGTTCGTCGTCCTCAAGGTGCTCGAGTACTTCGACGACACCTCCCGCGTCGAGACCGGCGAGCTCATGGTCTTCGTCGGCGACCGGTTCGTCGTCACGGTCCGCCGCGGGGAGGCCGGAGCGCTGACCGGGGTCCGGCAGGCCGTCGAGGCCGACCCGCGCCGCCTCGAACGGGGACCGCGCGGGGTGCTGCACGCCGTCATGGAGCACGTCGTCGCCGGCTACACCGCCATCGACGCCGAGCTCGAGCAGGACGTCGAGGAGATGGAGGAACGGGTCTTCTCCCCCGACCGCAGCTCCGACGCCGAACGCATCTACTCCCTCAAGCGCGAGGTGCTGGAGGTCCGGCGGGGCGCGTTCCCGCTGGTCGCACCCCTGACCCGGCTCGTCGGCGCCGACGGCACCGAGGAGGTGCACCCCCTGGACGACCAGGCCCGGTTCGTCCTGCGCGATGTCCTGGACAACCTCGTCCGCACCGTCGAGCACGTCGAGAGCTACGACCGGCTGCTCACCGACATCCTCAACGCCCACCTCGCGCAGGTCTCCGTGCGGCAGAACGACGACGCGCGCAAGATCTCGGCGTGGGCGGCGATCGCGGCCGTCCCCACGCTCGTCGCGGGGATCTACGGCATGAACTTCGAGCACATGCCCGAGCTGTCCTGGCGGTTCGGGTACCCGCTGTGCCTGCTGCTCATGGCCGGGATCTGCGTCGGCCTGCACCGGCAGTTCAAGCGGTCGGGCTGGCTGTGAGCCCGACCGCTGCCCCCGTCAGCCGAACGAGGCCTCGTTGAACGGGGCGAGGACCCCGGCGAGCACCAGGCCGTAGACGACGACGGCCAGCACGACCCGGTAGACGACGAACACGGTGTAGCTGTGCGTCGTGATGAACCGCATGAGCCACGCGATGACGGCGTAGCCGACCCCGAACGCCACGACGGTGGCCACCGCGGTCGGCCCCCAGGCGATCGCGGCACCGCTGCTGACCTCGTCGTAGAGCTGGTAGAAGCCGGACAGGACGACCGCGGGGATCGCCAGCAGGAAGGAGTACCGGGCCGCGGCCTCCCGGGTGTAACCCAGCAGCAGCCCCATCGTGATGGTGCCGCCGGAGCGGGACACGCCGGGGATGAGCGCCAGGGCCTGCGCGAACCCGAACAGCACGCCGTGCTTCCAGGTCAGCTGGTCCAGCGTGCGCTCCTTGCGGCCGAAGCGGTCGGCCGCCCCCAGGATCAGCGCGAACACCCACAGCGAGGTGGCGATGACCACGAACCCGCGCAAGGTCGTCTCGATGGAGTCCTTGAACAGCAGGCCCAGCAGGCCGATCGGGATCGTCCCGAGGATGACCAGCCAGCCCATCCGCGCGTCCGGGTCGTCGCGCGGGACGGCCCCGGTCAGCGACCGGAACCAGCGGCCGACGATGCGCGCGATGTCCTTGCGGAAGTACAGGACGACCGCGGCCTCGGTGCCGAGCTGGCAGATCGCGGTGAACGCGGCCCCGGGGTCCTGGGCCCCGACGAGGGTGCCCACGATCGCGAGGTGGCCGCTGGAGGAGATGGGCAGGAACTCCGTCAGGCCCTGCACCAGACCGAGGAACGCGCCCTCGAGGACACCCATGCTCACGCCGGGGCACCCCCGTCCGACGGGTAGGGGGCAGTACCGGGGAGGGCTCGGGTCAGCACGTGCCGCACGTTAGCGGGTGGCGGACCGCACTCCGCCCCGCCCGCGCGCGGCCTCACCCGCGGCGCACCGAACCCACACACGGCGGGCCCGGCCGCTGCCGGGGCGCGCGGCTCAGAGCCGGGTGGCGGCGTCCTGGCCCGTCACCCCGTCGTCGCCGGCGTCGTCCCCGTCATCCCCCTCGTCGTCCTCGTCCTCGTCGTCGTCTTCCTCGTCGTCGTCGTCCTCGTCGTCGTCTTCCTCGTCGTCGTCGCGCTCGTCCTCGACGTCGTCGTAGAGGACGAACGGCGTGACCTCGTCGTAGGCGTCGTAGATCGCCTCCTCGTAGACCTCGAAGGCGTCGGCGACGCGCTGGTAGGCGTCGGCCACGGCCGGGTCGGTCTCACCCCGACGGTTGGCGGCAGCGGCGAGGTGGTCCTCCAGCGCGGCCACGAGACGGGCCAGGGCTGCGCGCGGGTCGGGAGTCATGGTCCGACCGTACCGAAGATCGCCCCGACTCCCCCACCGGGTTCGCCGACCTCGTGCCCGGACGCGGGGCCGGGTGCATCATGGGGGCGATGGCTGCGCACACGAACAGGGTGACCGGTGGTCCCGTGGGCCCGGGCACGTCCGACGAGTACGAGTACCGCGTCCTCACGCTGTCGCGGGAGACCTCGCGCTCCCAGGCCCGTCAGCTGCTCACCGAGCACGCCGAGTACGGCCGGTGGGAGCTGGCGCGGGTGCGCCTGTACATGGGGGGCAGCCGCAAGGTGTGGTTGCGGCGGAAGATCATCCGGGTCGCACGGACCGCCTGAGCGTCCTACGGTCGCAGGTCGTGGACATCTTCCGGACCAAGAGCGTCGAGGACGCGATCGCGACCACCGACGAACCGGGGCACCGGCTGCGCAAGACGCTCGGGGCCCGGGACCTGACCGTGTTCGGCGTCGGCGTCATCATCGGGACGGGCATCTTCGTCCTGACCGGTGAGGCGGCCGGGACCCGCGCCGGGCCGGGCGTGGCGATCTCCTTCGTCATCTCGGGGATCGTCTGCGCCCTGGCCGCGCTGTG
The DNA here is from genome assembly GCF_050871965.1 of Kineococcus lubricus. Lineage (NCBI taxonomy): Bacteria > Bacillati > Actinomycetota > Actinomycetes > Kineosporiales > Kineosporiaceae > Kineococcus > Kineococcus lubricus. The sequence continues at coordinate 57,794 of NZ_JBJLSK010000015.1, read as the reverse complement.
CTACGCCGAGTTCGCCTCCACCGTGCCGGTCGCGGGGTCGGCGTACACGTTCTCCTACGCCAGCCTCGGTGAGGTGGTCGCCTGGATCATCGGCTGGGACCTGATCCTGGAGCTCGCGCTGGGCGCCTCGACGGTCGCGGTGGGCTGGTCCAGCTACGCGGCGGACCTGCTGGGGTCGACGCTGGGGCTGGAGGTGCCGGCCTGGCTCTACTCCGACTCCCCCTCGCCGACCCAGCCGAACCTCATCGCGGCGGCCGTCATCCTCGTCCTGACGGCCGTGCTGTGCGTCGGGACGAAGGCGTCGGCGCGGGTCAACGCCGTCGTCGTCGCGCTCAAGCTCCTGGTCGTCGGGATCGTCATCGTCGCCGGGCTGTTCTTCGTGAAGGCGGCCAACTGGTCCCCGTTCGTCCCGCCCACGGGGTCGCCGAGCGCGTCGAGCACCCCGGCCGACCCGGCGCTGTGGCAGGACCTGGGGGTGCCGTTCGGGACGTTCGGGGTCGGCGGGGTGCTCACGGCCGCCGCGCTGGTCTTCTTCGCCTTCATCGGGTTCGACATCGTCGCCACGGCCGCGGAGGAGACGAAGAACCCGCAGCGGGACGTGCCCCGCGGCATCTTCGGGTCGCTGGCGATCTGCACGGTGCTGTACGTGGCGGTGTCGCTGGTGGTGACGGGGATGGTCCGCTACGACGAGATCTCGGTGGAGGCGCCGCTCGCGAACGCCTTCCGGGCCGTGGGCGCGGACGTGGTGGCCACGCTCATCAGCGTGGGGACGGTCGCCGGGCTGCTGACGGTCATGATGATCCTCATGCTGGGCCAGAACCGGGTGCTGTTCGCGATGGCCCGGGACCGGCTGGTGCCGTCGTGGTTCGCGAAGGTCGACGACCGCACGGGCGTCCCGGTCCGCATCACGGCGGTGACCGGGGTCGTCGTCGCGGTGGTCGCGGCCGTCACGCCCATCTCCGACCTGGCCGAGATGGTGAACATCGGGACGCTGTTCGCGTTCGTGCTGGTCTCGGTGGGGGTCGTGGTGCTGCGCCGGACCCGGCCGGACCTGCCGCGGGCGTTCCGGATGCCGTGGGTGCCGGTGCTGCCGGTCGTCTCGGCGGTGGCGTCGTTCGTCCTCATGGGCTTCCTGCCGGCCCAGAGCTGGGTGCGGCTGGGGATCTGGATGGCGCTGGGGCTCGTGGTCTACCTGGCCTACGGCTACCGGCACTCGCGCCTGGCGCGCCGCGCGGACTGACCGCTCCCCCACCGGGGCCCGGGAATGGATCCCGGTGCTGTACGCTTCAAGCAAGTACATGCAAACGCATGGACTTTGCGAGGAGGACGTCATGCAGTTCGGGATCTTCACCGTCGGCGACGTGACGACCGACCCCACCACGGGCCGGACGCCGACCGAGGGCGAGCGCATCAAGGCGATGATGACCATCGCCGAGCACGCCGAGCAGGTCGGGCTCGACGTCTTCGCCACCGGTGAGCACCACAACCGGCCGTTCGTGCCCAGCTCGCCGACGACGATGCTCGGCTACCTCGCCGGCCGCACCAGCAAGCTGGTGCTGTCGACGTCGACGACGCTGATCACCACGAACGACCCGGTGAAGATCGCCGAGGACTTCGCGATGCTCCAGCACCTGTCCGACGGCCGCGCCGACCTCATGCTCGGCCGCGGGAACACCGCCCCGGTGTACCCCTGGTTCGGGCAGGACATCTCCAAGAGCGTCGAGCTGACCATCGAGAACTACTCGCTGCTGCGGCGCCTGTGGGACGAGGACGTCGTGGACTGGGAGGGTGAGTTCCGCGCCCCGCTGAAGGGCTTCACGTCCACGCCCCGCCCGCTCGACGGGGTGGCCCCGTTCGTGTGGCACGGCTCGATCCGGACCCCGCAGGTCGCCGAGATCGCCGCGTACTTCGGGGACGGGTACTTCGCGAACAACATCTTCTGGCCCAAGGAGCACTACGTCCGGCTCATCGAGCTGTACCGGCAGCGGTACGCCCACTACGGGCACGGGACGCCCGAGCAGGCGATCGTCGGGCTCGGCGGACAGGTGTTCATGCGCAAGAACTCCCAGGACGCGGTGCGGGAGTTCCGCCCCTACTTCGACGACGCCCCCGTCTACGGGCACGGGCCGTCGCTGGAGGAGTTCACCCGCCAGACCCCGCTGACCGTGGGCTCCCCCGAGCAGGTGATCGAGAAGACGCTGACGTTCCAGGAGTTCTTCGGCGACTACCAGCGGCAGATGTTCCTCATGGACCACGCCGGGCTGCCGCTGAAGACGGTGCTGGAGCAGCTCGACCTGCTCGGTGAGCACGTCGTGCCGGTGCTGCGGCGGGAGTTCGAGGCGCGCCGGGCGGCCGGGGTGCCCAGCGACCCGCCCTCGCACACCTCCCGGGTGGCGGCGCGGCTCGCGGCGCAGGACGCCCTTGTCTGAGGGGCGCACCCGCGCGGCGGTGGACGCCTGGGAGTCGGTGTTCCGGCTCCAGGCGACCCTGCTGCGCCGGTTCGCGGCGCAGGACGTCTGGGGCGGGCTGAGCGTGCGCGAGTACGACGTGCTCTACACGCTCGCCCGCTCCGGCGGGCGGTGCCGCCTCGGCGGGCTCAGCGAGGAGGTCTACCTGCCGCAGCCCTCGCTGAGCCGCCTCGTCGACCGGCTCGTCGCCCGCGGGCTGCTGGCCCGCGAGGCCGATCCGCACGACGGCCGCGGGGTCGTGGTGGTGCTGACCGGCGACGGGGCCGCGCTGCAGCGGGAGGTCGGGGGCCGGCACGCCGCGGGCATCGCCGCCGAGTTCTCGGCGCTGTCGGGCGAGGAGCTGGCCGAGCTGGCCCGGCTGTGCCGGACCGTGCTCGGGGAGTGAATCAGCCCAGGGCCCAGACCACCTGGTCGTCCTGGAAGTCGGCGAACTGCTCGACCGAGACGAGCCCGCCGGCGATCGCCTCGGCGGGCACGTCGAAGCACACCTGGTACGAGGCGGTGCCGCCGGCGCGCAGCCCGGGCTGGTCGAAGGCCGAGTTCGGGAGGGTCGCGGTGCACGAGGTGGTGGAGTAGTTGCGGGCGTCGGTGCCCTGGAACCCGGTGGTGAGGTCGATCCAGGGGTTGGCCTCGGGAGCCTGCCCGTCGTACGTGGCCGTCAGGTCGACGAGGACGTAGCGGCCCTGGGCGGCCTCGTTGAAGGGATTCGCCTCGGCGATGACCTGCGTCGCGTCCTGGTTCACGGCGGTCACCGTGACGGTGTAGTCGCCCACCCGGGCGGGGGTGCCGAGCGCGACGGCGGCCGCCGCGGCCTGCTCGGCGTCCTGCGGGTCGACGGTGCTGTAGCCGTTCGCCGCGTCGGTGGCGGCCTGGTCGACGGCTTCGTCGACCGCGGTGAGCGCGGCTCCCGCGGCGACGTTCACCACGATCGCGACGACGATCGCGACGAGGGACAGGACGACCCCGGCGACGGACATCCCCTTGCCGTCGGCGCGGCGCACCAGCGCCACGACGCCGAGGACGAGCCCCACGACGGCCAGCACGATGCTGCCGATGTTGAGGACCGGGACGAGGCACCCGGCCGCGGCGACGATGCCGATGACCAGGGCGGCCACCGCGAGCCCCTTGCCCCTGCGGGGGACGGCCTGCGGTGGGGGCGGTGCGACGAACTGCGACACGTGGCGACTCCTGTGCGGACGGTGCGACCCTCCTGGGTCATCGCCGGTCAAGCAGCCGGCCCGCTTTCCGGTGTCGGTTTCCGGAGAGTCAGGGGGTGAGGGCCCCGGGGCCGCCGGTCCCGTCCTGCCGTGCCCCACCGGTGCCGTGGCGGTGCAGCTCGGCGTAGCGGCCGCCACGGGCGAGCAGTTCCTCGTGCGTCCCCCGCTCCACGAGCCGGCCCGCTTCGAGGACGAGGATCTGGTCGGCGTCGCGGACGGTGGACAGCCGGTGGGCGATGACGATGGCGGTGCGGCCCGCGAGCGCCTCGTCGAGGGCGGTCTGGACGGCGGCTTCGGAGGCGTTGTCGAGGTGGGCGGTGGCTTCGTCGAGGACGACGACGCGGGGGTGGGCGAGCAGGAGGCGGGCGATGGTGAGTCGTTGGCGTTCGCCGCCGGAGAAGCGGTAGCCGCGCTCCCCCACGACGGTGTCGAGGCCGTCGGGCAGGGCGGTGACGAGGTCGGCGAGGCGGGCGCGGCGCAGGGCGTCGTGGAGTTCGTCGTCGGTGGCGTCGGGGCGGGCGATGCGCAGGTTGGAGCGCAGGGACTCGTGGAAGAGGTGGCCGTCCTGGGTGACGACGCCGACGGTGCGGCGCAGGGATTCGGCGGTGAGGTCGCGCACGTCGTGGCCGCCGACGCGGACGGCGCCGGTGTCGACGTCGTAGAGGCGGGCGAGGAGCTGGGCGAGGGTGGACTTGCCGGCGCCGGAGGAGCCGACGACGGCGACGACCTGGCCGGGTTCGACGCGGAAGGTGAGGTCGTGCAGGACGGGGACGCCGCCGCGGGTGTCGAGGGTGGCGACGTCTTCGAGGGAGGCGAGGGAGACGTCGGTGGCGGCGGGGTAGGCGAAGCCGACGTGGTCGAACTCGATGCCGGTGGGGCCGTCGGGCAGGTCGTGGGCGTGGGGGTGTTCGCGCACGAGGGGGACGAGGTCGAGGACCTCGAAGACGCGGTCGAAGCTGACGAGGGCGCTGGTGACGTCGGCGCGGGCGCTGGCGAGGGCGGTCAGGGGGGCGTAGAGGCGGGTGAGGAGGAGGGCGAGGGTGACGATGCTGCCGGGTTCGAGGGTGCCGGCGAGGGCGGCGAGGCCGCCGACGCCGTAGACGAGGGCGAGGGCGAGGGCGGAGACGAGGGTGAGGGCGGTGACGAAGACGGCGCGGCGCACGGCGGTGGTGATGCCGATGTCGCGGACGGCGCGGGCGGCGGCGGCGAAGGCGCGGGACTCGTCCTGGGGGCGGCCGAAGAGCTTGACGAGGGTGGCGCCGGGGGCGGAGAAGCGTTCGGTGGTCTGGTTGATCATGGTGGCGTCGAGGTGGGCGGCGCGGCGGGCGAGCAGGGCCAGGGAGCGGCCCATGCGGCGGGCGGGCAGGAGGAAGACGGGGAGCAGGACCAGGGCGAGGGCGGTGATGCGCCAGGAGATGCCGATCATGACGGCGGCGGTGAGGGCGACGGCGACGACGTTGCTGACGATGCCGGAGAGGGTGTCGCTGAAGGCGCGCTGGGCGCCGAGGACGTCGTTGTTGAGGCGGCTGACGAGGGCGCCGGTGCGGGTGCGGGTGAAGAAGGCGACGGGCATGCGCTGGACGTGGTCGAAGACGCGGGTGCGCAGGTCGAGGATGAGGTCCTCCCCCAGGGTGGCGGACCACCAGCGGACGAGGAGCCCGAGGCCGGCTTCGGCGAGGGCGACGGCGGCGATGAGCAGGGCGAGGGTGATGACGCGGTCGCGGTCGCCGTCGGTGACGGCGTCGACGGCGCGGCCGGCGAGGACGGGGGTGGCGACGGCCAGGACGGCCAGGACGGTGCTGCCGAGGACGAAGAGGGTGAGCAGTCGGCGGCGTTCGCGGGCCATGGCCAGGACGCGGCGGGGGGTGCCGGGGCGGAAGGGTGCGGCGTCGGGGGCGGAGGCGGCTTTCCAGAGGGCCGAGCGGGCGACGTTCTCCATGCTCATCCGGTGACGGTAGGTGCTGGGGCGCCGGTGTGCGGGGGTGGGGCCCGCAGACTGGGGCGGTGATCTCGTGGTGGGGGCGGGCCGGGGTGCGGGTGCGGTCGACGGTGGCGGCGACGGCGTTGATGGCGGTGCTGCTGCTGGCGGGGTCGGGGCTGGGCCTGGTGCTGCTGCGGTCGGCGTTGCTGGCGGTGGACGCGGAGACCGGTGGGGTGCAGGCGCGGCTGGTGCGGTTGTCGGTGACGGCGGCGGCGCTGGGGGGCCGGCCGGACGCGGCGTTGCGGGCGGCGGTGGGGGCCGACGTGGACCGGGGGTCGCACGTGCAGGTGCTGGCCGAGGACGGGTCGGTGGTGGTGGCGAGCGCGGCGCTGGCGGGTCGGGGGGCGTTGACGTCGTTGCGGCCGGGGACGTCGCGGTTGGTGCGGGAGACGGTGGACCTGCCGCAGCTGGGGCGTCCGGGGCCGTGGGTGGTGTCGGTGATGGGGGCGTCGGTGGGGGGCCGGCGGTTCTGGGTGGTGGCGGCGGAGTCGACGGCGGACGCGCAGCGGGTGCTGGGGGTGGCGGCGGCGGCGCTGGGGGTGGGGTCGGCGGTGGTGGTGGGGTCGGTGGCGTTGCTGACGTGGACGTTCGTGGGACGGTCGTTGCGGCCGGTGGAGGCGATCCGGTCGACGGTGCAGGGGATCTCGTCGCGGGGTCTGGACGGCCGGGTGCCGGTGCCGGCGGGGGACGACGAGGTGGCGCGGCTGGCGGTGACGATGAACGGGATGCTGGCGCGGCTGGAGGCGGCGCAGGGGGCGCAGCGGCGGTTCGTGGCCGATGCCAGTCACGAGTTGCGGTCGCCGGTGGCGACGTTGTCGGCGGCAGCGCAGGTGTGGTCGCGAGCGGGGGGTGTGGACCGGGTGTTCACGGAGCTGGTGGGGTCCGAGAGCGCGCGGCTGGAGGCGCTGGTGGGTGATCTGCTGCTGCTGGCGCGGGCTGACGAGGGGCGGCTGGCGGCGGGGCCGCGCGCTGAGGTGGACCTCGACGAGGTGGTGGAGGTGGAGGCGGCGCGGGTGCGGGCGGTGTCGGGGGTCTCCGGTGGTGTCTCGGTGGTGGTCTCGACGGTGCCGGTGCGGGTGCTGGGGGACGCGGGGGGGCTGGCGCGGGTGGTGCGGAACCTGGTGGACAACGCGGTGCGGTACGCGGGGTCGGTGGTGGAGCTGGGGGTGGGCCGGGAGGTCGTGGACGGGGTGGGGTGGGCGGTGGTGACGGTGGCCGACGACGGTCCGGGGATCGCGGCCGGTGACCGGGAGCGGGTGCTGGAGCGGTTCGTGCGGTTGGACGGCAGCCGGCAGCGGGGTGGCCGGGACGGTGCGGGCGGTACGGGGCTGGGGTTGGCGATCGTGGCGGAGGTGGTGGCGGCGCACGGGGGGCGGGTGGTGGTCGGCGAGCGCGCCGGTGGGGGTGCGTCGGTGCGGGTGCTGCTGCCGTCGGGGTCGGCGGTGGGGCCGGGTCAGCCGCCGTCGGCGGCGAGGCGGTAGCCGGCGCCGCGGACGGTCTGCAGGGCGTGGCGGCCGTACGGGATGTCGATCTTCTTGCGCAGGTAGCGGATGTAGACCTCGACGACGTTGGGGTCGGTGACGACGGTGGTGTCCCAGACGGCGTCGAGGAGGTCCTGCTTGGACAGGACGTCGTCGCGGTGGCGCAGGAGGTGCTCGAGGAGGGCGAACTCGCGGGTGGTGAGGGTGATCTCGGTGTCGCCGCGGTGGACGCGGCGGGTGCCGGGGTCGAGGGTGAGGTCGCCGGCGGTGAGGACGACGGGGCGTTCGGGGGCGCCGCGGCGGTGCAGGGCGCGCAGGCGGGCGAGCAGGACGGGGAAGGAGAAGGGTTTGGTGAGGTAGTCGTCGGCGCCGAGGTCGAAGGCGTCGACCTGGTCGTACTCGCCGTCCTTGGCGGTCAGGACGAGGACGGGGGTCCAGACGCCGGCGGTGCGCAGGTCGCGGCAGACCTCGTAGCCGTTGCGGCCGGGGAGCATGAGGTCGAGGACGAGGACGTCGTAGGCGCCGGTGAGGGCGCGCCGGTAGCCGGTGGGGCCGTCGTGGGCGACGTCGACGGTGGCGCCCTCGGCTTCGAGGCCGCGGCGGATCGTGTCGGCGAGGCGGGTCTCGTCGTCGACGAGGAGGAGCTTCACGGCTGGTCCTGGTCCTGGTCGTGGGGGTGGGGGTCAGGTGAGTCCGGCGTCGCGGGCCAGGAGGGCGGCCTGGACGCGGGAGGTGAGGGCGAGCTTGGTCAGGAGCCGGGACACGTGGGTCTTGGCGGTCAGCGGTGAGATGTGCAGGTGGGCGGCGAGGTCGGCGTTGGACTGGCCGCGGCCCAGGCAGCGCAGGACGTCGAGTTCGCGGTCGGTGAGGGTGGACAGGTCGACGGGGGTGGGGTGGGGCTGGGGGGTGGCGCTGTAGGCGTCCAGGAGGGTGCGGGTGACCTCGGGGGCCAGGACGCCCCCGCCGGCGGCGACGCGGCGGACGGCGTCGGTGAGGGTGGGGCCGTCGGCGGTCTTGAGCAGGAAGCCGGCGGCGCCGGCGCGCAGGGCGGCCAGGACGAGGTCGTCGAGGTCGAAGGTGGTCAGGACGAGGACGTCGGCGAGGTGCTCGCGGACGATGTGGGTGGTGGCGGTGACGCCGTCGGTGCCGGGCATGCGCAGGTCCATGACGACGACGTCGGGGCGCAGGGCGCGGGTGAGGGTGAGGGCGCTGGCGCCGTCGGCGGCTTCGCCGACGACGTCGAGGTCGGGTTCGGCGGTGAGGATCATCCGCAGGCCGGTGCGGACGGCGGTGTGGTCGTCGGCGAGCAGGACGCGCACGCTCACGCCGGGACCGCCGGGGTGGGCCGGGTGGGCCGGGTGGGCCCGGTGGGCCCGGTGGGGGTGGGCAGCGGCAGGGTCACGTCGAGGCGCCAGCGGTCGGGGTGGGCGGTGGCGGTGGCGGTGCCGTGCAGGGCGTGGACGCGTTCGCGGATGCCGTCGAGGCCGTGGCCGGGCCGGGCCGGGGCTGCGCTGCCGGGGGCGCCGGGGGTGGTGCCGGGGGTGGTGCCGGGGCGCAGGGGTGAGTCGACGCGCAGGTGCACGGTCCGGTCGTGGTGGGTGAGGTGGACGTGGACGGGGCCGGGGGCGGCGTGCTTGCGGGCGTTGGTGAGGGCTTCGGTCAGGACGCGGTGCAGCGTCCGGGCGGTCGGCGGGGGCAGGTGCGGCGGGGGGTCGAGGTGGGCGTGGACGTCCAGGCCGGCGGCGCGGGCGAGGTCGACGGCCTCGGCCGGGGCCGGGGAGTCGGCGCTGGGGTCGCCGGGAGTGGTGGCGACCTCGTCGGGGGCGGCGCGCATGAGGTCGATCATGGCGCGCATCTGGTGCAGGGACTCGACGCTGGCGGCGCGGATGCCGCTCAGGACGGTGGTGTCGGACCCGGCGCGCCGGGCGGCGACGAGGGCGGCCTCGGACTGCAGGGCGATGCCGGACAGGTGCCCGGCGACGACGTCGTGCAGGTCGCGGGCCGTGGCCGCGCGCTCGTCGCGGCGGGCGCGGTCGGCGGCCATCCGCGCCAGGTCGGCGCTGCGCTGGACGTCGCGGGCCCAGACCAGCGGGATGCCCAGGACGGCGGCCAGGGTGAGGGCCCGGCCCAGGGCGTTGCCGGGGTCCTGGAGCAGGGCGACGGCGGCCGCGACGGCGACGGCCACGACGGCGCCGGTCTCCAGGGTGGCGCGGCGGGCGGCGGTGGCGCCGGTGTGGGCCCAGTACAGGACGTTGGCCAGGGCTGCGGTGGTGACCGGGGACGGGCCGCTGGACGGGTGCAGGAGGCCGTCGGCGGTGAACGCGGCGAAGGCGACGGCGGCGCTGCTCAGGGGCAGGCGGGTCACGCTCAGGTGGGTGGCGGCGGCCACCACCGGCGGCAGCAAGTTCCAGGCGCTGCCGCCGGGGGCACCGGCCCACCACAGCAGGGTGCCGCCGGCGGCGAGGCCGGCGGCGAGCAGCTTCGGGTGGCGCACTCCCCCATCGGACCACAGGTGCCGACGGGGGGTCGTCCTCCGGACGGTGGGTGTGCGCGCGGTCAGCGCCGGGCGCCGGTCCCGCTGCCGGTGAGTTCCACGCGGTCGCCGGTGCGGCGCTGGTGGCGGACGCCGACGGCGACGACGACGGCGGTCAGGACCAGGGACAGGGTCAGCTCGACCCGCTGCCCGGGCAGGACGACCATGAGGGCCAGGACCACGACGATGAACGCGAGCGCGGCGTAGGTCAGCCACGGGAACAGCCACATCCGCACGGCGGGGCGTTCGCCCTGGGCGTCGAGGCGGCGGCGCATCCGCAGCTGGCTGAGGGCGATGATCGCGTAGACGACCAGGGCCAGGGCGCCGCTGGTGGCCAGGAGCATCCCGAAGATGCGGTCGGGCAGCAGGTAGTTGCCGACGACGGCGAGGAAGCCGACGGCGGTGGAGGCCAGGATCGCGGGGTAGGGCACGCCGCGGCCGGAGACGTGGGACAGCCAGCGGGGGCCGTCGCCGCGGCGGGACAGGGAGAACACCATGCGGGAGGCGGTGTAGAGGGCGGAGTTCAGGCAGCTGGCGACGGCGGTGAGGATGACGACGTCCATGATCGTGGCGGCGCCGGGGATGCCGATGGCCTGCAGGGTGCTCTGGAAGGACCCGAGCTCGTCCAGTTCCGGGGAGTTCCAGGGGACGAGGGCGACGACGACGAAGATGGACAGCAGGTAGAACACCGCGATGCGGCCGATGACGGAGTTCACCGCGCGCCGCACGCCCTTCTGGGGGTCGGGGGACTCGGCGGCGGCGATGGTGACGATCTCGGTGCCCATGAAGCTGAACATCGTGAGCAGCATCGCGGCCAGGACGGCGGTGAAGCCGTTGGGCAGGAACCCGCCGTCGAGGCTGAACCCGGGGGTGCCGGTGACGTCGGAGCCGGGCAGGACGCCGGTGATGGCCAGGACGCCGACGACGATGAACCCGACGATGGCGACGACCTTGATGCCGGCGAACCAGAACTCGAACTCGCCGTAGTTGCCGACGCTGGCGAGGTTGGTGGCGGTGAGCAGGAGGGTGACGGCCAGGGCCCAGACCCACTGGGGGGCGCCGAGCCAGTCGCTGAGGATGTCGGCGGCGGCGGTGGCCTCGACGGGGATGACCAGGACCCAGAACCACCAGTAGAGCCAGCCGACGCTGAACCCGGCCCAGCGGCCCAGGGCGCGGTCGGCGTAGGTGGAGAAGGAACCGGTGTCGGGCTGGGCGGTGGCCATCTCCCCGAGCATGCGCATGACGAGGACGACGAGGGTGCCGGCGAGGGCGTAGGACAGCAGGACGGCGGGGCCGGCTTCGGCGATGGCGTTCTTGGAGCCGACGAACAGGCCGGCGCCGATGACGCCGGCGATGGAGATCATGGTGATGTGGCGGGGTTTGAGCCCGGTGCCCAGCCCGGGTGCGGTCCCGGGGTCGGTCCCGGTGGCGCCGGTGGGGTGGTTCGCGGGTCCGTGCTCCTGCACGATGCCTCCTCGCGTCGTGTCGAGCGGTCCGGGATCGTGCCGGACGGGTGCTCGGGAGTGGTGGGTCTGCCCGGGGACGGGGGTCGCCCGCCCCGCGGGTGCCGGCACGCGGGTGCTGTCGGCGGCGACCGAGGGTAGCGTCCGGACGGTGACCCCGCGAACCGTGGCGACCGTGCGTCGCGTCGACCGTGCTGAACTGCTGGAGTTCGTCCGCCCGCGGCACCGGGTGGTGCTGACGACGTTCCGCGCCGACGGCCGGCCGCAGTCGTCGCCGGTGACGGCCGGGGTGGACGAGCAGGGCCGCCTGGTGGTCTCGACGTACCCGGACCGGGCGAAGGCGGTGAACGCGCGGCGCGACCGGCGCGGGTCGGCGGTGGTGCTGTCGGACGACTTCGGCGACGCGTGGGTGCAGGTCGACGGCGACCTGGAGGTCCTGGACGGGGAGGAGGCCGTGGAGCCGCTGGTGGAGTACTTCCGGTGCATCTCCGGGGAGCACCCGGACTGGGCGGAGTACCGGCAGGCGATGCGGGACCAGGGCAAGTCGCTGCTGCGGTTGACGATCACCGGGTGGGGGCCGGTGGCCACCGGCGGCTTCCCGCCGCGGCTGGCCGGCTGAGCGCCGGGCCCCCGGCGCCGCGTCAGCGGTCGCGCAGGTGGGCCTCGACGGCCCGCACGAGGGCGGGGTCGACCTCGACGTGGTGGTCGGCGCGGGCGTGCTCGGCGACCTGGGCGAGGATCTCGGCGCGGTCGGCGCCGGTGAACTCGCGGGTGCAGCCGGGCACGACGTCGCCGCAGCGGAAGGCCTTCACGCGCCCATCCTCCAGCGGGTCCGGGGCCGGGGTCCGGTGGGGTGGGCCCCGGCCGGGGCAGGTCCGGCGGCGGGTGCGGCCGGGACGGTGGGGGCACCGGTCCCCGGACCGGTGCCCGAGGCGGCCGCCAGGTCCAGGACGAGGTCCTCGAAGCCGACGACGCCGACGTAGCGGCCGGTGCCGTCGGTGCACACCAGCGGGTCGAAGCGGACGGTCCCGCCGCGGGCCACGGCGCGGGCGGCGACCTCGGCCACGGGCGTCTCGGGGGCCAGGGTCGTCTCGACCGGCTCCACCCGCGGCCCGTCCCCGGGGCGCTGGGGGGGCAGGACGATGACGCGGGGCACGTCCTCGGCGTCGACGACGACGACGGGGGCCGGTTCGGCGGTGACGGCGCGCACGGCGCCGGCGACGTCGCGGGCGGTCTTGGTGCGCCGGGCCAGGTTCCCGGCGCGGCGGGGGCGGGGACCGGTCGCGGGGGCCGGGGCGCCGGGGCCGTCCAGGAGGTGGCGCGCCGGGGCGGTCAGGGGGTCGAAGTCGTCGCCGGGGCGGGCCAGCAGGAAACCCTGGACCAGCGGGACGCCCATGCCGCGCAGGACGTCGAGCTCGTCGACGGTCTCGACACCCTCGGCGATGATCCACGCGTCCAGGCGGCCGGCGCACTCGCCGAGGAACTGCACCAGGGACCGCTTGACGAGGTCCTGGTGCAGGTCGCGGACCAGCTGCAGGTCGATCTTGAGGATCTCCGGGCGCACGACGGCCATCCGCAGCAGGCCCGAGTGGCCGGTGCCGACGTCGTCGAGGGCGACGAGGGCGCCGCGGGCGCGCAGCAGCGTCAGGGGGCCCATGAGGTCGCGGGGGTCGCAGTCGGCGTGCTCGGTCAGCTCCAGGACGACGCCGGTGAGGTCGTGGGCGAGCAGGGCGGCCATGACGCGGTCGTCGGCCAGGGAGGTGGGGCTGGAGTTGACGGTCAGGAACGTGCCGGGGGGCAGGTGCGGCAGCCGGGCCAGGGCGCGGGTCAGGACGACGTGGTCGAGGTCGGCGTCGCGGCCCAGGGCGCGGGCGGCGCGGAACCACTGCTCGGTGGGGACGGCGGAGGGGAAGCGGGACAGGACCTCGTACCCGGCGACGCGGCCGGCGGCGACGTCGACGACGGGGTGCAGGACCAGGCGGAGCAGGCCCGGGTCGGCGCACACGGCGTCCAGCCGTCGGTGCCACCGGCCCCGGTGCGTCACCTCACCCACGGCGTTCCACCCCACCCACTGCGTGTGCCCCGGTCAACGGTCACTCCCCGTGGCAGTTACCCACCACACCGTGGACGAATCGCCCTCGTGTCGGAAGAGTGCAGATCCGCCGTCGTGCCCGGGAGCATATCGGGGTAATCGCGTGGTCACCGCCTGCAAGCGGCACGGGACGGCACGGAGCGGCACGGAGCTCAAGATCGGTTCCGGCGACGTCGATCCCCTGCGGGTGACCCCGCGAACGCGCCGACGCCCCACCACCGCGGGCCGGCTGGGCCGCGTCCTGCTGCCCGCCCTGGCCCCGCTGGTCGCCGCGACGCTGCTGGCCCCGCCCGCGAGCGCCGAGCCGGTGGCCCCCTCGGCGACCCCCTCGGTGACCCCCTCGGTGACCCCGTCGGCGGGGGCGCGCACGGCGGCCCAGGCGCGGGACGAGGCGGCGGCCGCGGCGGTGTCGGTGCGGGCGGCGGTGGAGCAGGTCCAGGCGGCGCAGCGGGAACTGGGGCGGTCGCGGGCCGCGGTGGGGTCGGCGGTCAGCGCGAGCGTGCAGGCGCAGGTCGAGGCGGACCGGGCGGGTGCGGCGGCGCAGCGGTCGCAGGCGCTGGCCACGCAGCGGGTGCGGTCGATGTACATGGACGCCGGGACCGACGGGGCGCGGCGGGGGCTGGCGCTGCTGTCCTCGGCGGTGGCCGGGGGTGACCCGGCGCTGACGGCGCGGGTGTTCTCGGCGGTGCGCCGGGTGGACCGGGTGCGGGTGAGCTCGGGGCGGGAGGCCGCGCGGGTGAGCCGGGAGCGCTCGGAGCAGGCGGACGCGGGCGCGGCGCAGGCGGTGGCGTCGGTGCGGGACGTGGCCGCGCAGGTGGACCGGGCGCAGGGGGCGCTGGCGTCGGCGCGCGAGCAGGTCGCGGCGCTGGAGGGCGAGGCGGCGCGGTTGCAGGCCGAGCAGGACGCGGCGGCGGCGGCGCGGCTGGCCGCGGAGCTGGCCGCGGCGCAGGCGCAGGCGCAGGCGGTGAGCGCGTCGGTGGCCGGGCGGGCCGCGGGGGTGCACGCGCGGGCGGTGCCGGCCGACTACGCCGACCTGTACGTGCGGGCGGCGGCGACGTGCGCGGGGATGCGTCCGGCGCTGCTGGCGGCGGTGGGGCAGGTCGAGAGCGGGCACGGGGTGAACACCGGGCCGAGCTCGGCCGGGGCGGTGGGGCCCATGCAGTTCATGCCCTCGACGTTCGCCGCGTACGGGGTGGACGGCGGCGGGGACGGGCAGGTCTCGGCGGCCGACCCGGCGGACGCGGTGTTCAGCGCGGCGAGGTACCTGTGCGCCAACGGGGCCGGTCAGGGCCGGGAGGCGGAGGCGGCCGCGGTGTTCCGGTACAACCACGCCGACTGGTACGTGGCGATGGTGCAGCGGGTGGCCGACGAGCTGGCCGGGCAGGGGTTCGGGGGCTGAGCTCCCCCGCTCCCCCGCCGGCCCGGCGCGGCGGCGCTCAGGTCTCGTCGAGCTGCAGGACGGTCGTGCCGCCGGTGGTCTGGACCTGGACGCTGGCGATCTGGTCGCGGGTCCAGGACGTGGCGCCGGTGAGCTGGGCGTCCTTGCCGGGCACGGCGGTCCAGGTGCCGATCTGCTCGTGGGCGCCGGTGCGGTCGGTGACGACGAGGGCGTACCGGTACGCCTGCTCGGTCTGGGCGTGGGCGTAGGCGCACACGAGGTCGACCTTGGTGCCCCAGCCGACCTCGGTGAGGGCGACGGTGGCGGTGATGGGGGTGGGGACCAGGGGGTCCATCACCCGGGGCTGCCCGCCGCCGTCCCCGGTCCCGCCGCCGGTGCGGCTCTGGGTGGGGGCGGGTGCGGCCAGCGTGGCGGTGGTGCCCGGCCCGGGGTCGGTGCGCAGGCCGTCGGTGGCGACGGCGGCCACGAGCGCGGCGGCGGCCACGAGCCCGGCGCCCAGGACGGCGCGGCGGGTGGTGCGGCGGCGGCGGACCGTGCGCAGCAGGCCGGGCAGGACGGTGTCGGGGACGCCGGTGCCCTCGCGCAGCGCGGCGGCCGGGTCGTCCTCGGTGAGGGTGGCCACGACCTGCGGCGGGGTGCGCGAGAGCAGGCCGGGCAGGCCGGCGAGCTGCTCGACGCCGCGGCGGCAGTCCGGGCAGGTCCGCAGGTGGGCCTCGAACTCGCTGCGCTCGGCCGGGGACAGCGCGCCCAGGACGTACGGTCCGGCGCTGGTCGCGAAGCGGTCCGCGGGGTCGGGCCCGAACGGGGTCGTGGACGGTCCGGTCATCAGCGGCTCACCCCCATCTCCTGCAGGGCCAGTCTGAGGTTCATCAGGGCGTAGTGGGTGCGGGACTTCACGGTCCCCTCCGGGACGCCGAGCAGGCGGGCGGCCTCGGCGACCGACCGGCCGGCGAAGTAGCAGTGCGCCAGGACGGCGCGGTGCTCGGGTGAGAGCCGGGTCAGGGCCTGGGCCACCACCCACTGCTGCAGGACCTGCTCGGACTCGTCGACGACGGCGCGCTCGGGCACGTCGGCGTGGACGCTCTCACGGCGGTTGCGGGCCGAGCGCCAGTCGTCGATGACGAGGCGGCGGGCGACGGTGAACAGCCACGCGCGGGTCGAGCCGCGGGCGGGGTCGAGGGCCTCGGGGTGGCGCCAGGCGCGCAGCAGGGTCTCCTGGACGACGTCCTGGGCGCTGACGCGGTCGCCGGTGAGGGACACGACGTAGGCCCACAGGGCCCCGGCGTGCTCGTCGTGCAGGGCGCGCACGAGGTCCTCGTCGGCGTCGGTCATGGTCGTGGTCCTCGTCCCGCTCGTGCCGGTCGGTGCTGGTGGGTGCTGGTGGGTGCGCGCGAGCGCCTCCCGAGCACACCACGAGGCAGCCGGGCCGCCGGTTCGGTCCGGCGCGTACGTTCCCCCGGTGAGCGTCCCGATGAGCCAGGTGCCGTCCGCCCCGGTACCGGTCCCGCCCTCGCTGCGGCCGGTCCTGGCCCGCTGGGGCGGGCCGGGAGCCGACGTCCCGGCGCTGCCGGCGGTGTGGGTCAACGCCCTGGGCGGGACGACGTTCGCGCTGCGGGGGCCGGCGGGGGCGGTGTTCTGCAAGTGGGCCCCGGCGGGGGTGGCGCTGGACCTGCCCGCCGAGGCGCGGCGGTCGCGGTGGGCCGCGGCGTGGCTGCCGGTGCCGCGGGTGCTGGCGGGCGGCGCGGACGAGCACGGGTCGTGGCTGGTGTCGCGGGCCCTGCCCGGGCGCAGCGCGGTCGACCCGCGCTGGCGCGCGCGCCCGCAGGTGGCGGTGCCGGCGCTGGGGCGGGCGCTGCGGCGCTGGCACGAGGCGCTGCCGGTGCGGGAGTGCCCCTTCGACTGGTCGGTGCCGTACCGGCTGGCCCGAGCGGTGGGCGACACGGCCCGGCTGCGGACCCCGCCGCCGGTGGACCGGCTGGTGGTCTGCCACGGCGACGCGTGCTCGCCGAACACGCTGCTGGGTGCGGACGGGTCGGCGGTGGGGTGGGTGGACCTGGGCGCGCTGGGGGTGGGCGACCGGTGGGCGGACCTGGCGGTGGCGACGACGAGCCTGGACTGGAACTACGGGCCGGGCTGGCAGCCGGTCTTCCTGGACGCCTACGGGATCGGCGAGGACCGCGAGCGCAGCGCCTACTACCGCGCGTTGTGGGACGTGGGCCCGTGAGCACCGCGCGCGCTGCCGGGCAGGTGCCGGGGAGGGGGCGGGCACGGGCTACCGTCGCAGGGTGCGCAGCGAGTTGTCCCGCTTCCTCGAGGGTCTGTCCTGGCCCCGGCCCCAGCCGGTGGGACCGGCGGCGGTGCTGGACCCCGAGACCGCCCCGGCCGACCCCGTCGTCCTGTTCGAGCAGTGGCTGCGGGCCGCGGTCGCGGCCGGGGTGCCGGCCGCGCACGTGATGACGCTGGCCACGGTCGACGTCGCCGGCCGCCCCGACGCGCGGGTCACGGTCCTGGAGGACGTCGACGACCACGCGTTCTGGCTCTCGGCCAGCGAGACCAGCCCCAAGGGCAAGCAGCTGGGGCGGGTCCCGGTGGCGGCGCTGGTGTTCCACTGGCCGCAGCTGGGGCGGCAGGTCCGGGTGCGCGGCACCGTGCGGGCGGCCGACGAGGCCCGCACCGCCGCGGCGTTCGCGCGGTTGTCGCTCAGCGCCCGCACCGAGGCGCTGGTGGACCGGCAGAGCCGGCCCCTGCACGACGAGGAGTGGCTGTCCGACGCGCTGGGCGACCCCACCGACCTGGTGCAGCTGGAGGAACCGGGCCCGGTGTCGGCCCCGACGTGGCGGCTGTGGGGCGTCGACGCGGGCCGGATGGAGTTCTTCCAGGCCGGCCCCGGGGACCCCGAGGGGTCCGGGGACGAGGACCACCACCTGCGGTTGCGGTACTCGCGCGTCGACGACGGCTGGGAGACGGTGCTGCTGCGCCCCTGACCGTCGCGGGCCCCGCGCCGTCGAGGCCCGCCCGGTACGTCGCGGTGGTCCTCAGACGGCGCGGGCGGCGAAGCGGCCCTGCTCGGCGCTGACCTCCAGCCGCAGCCCGAAGGTCTGCGACAGCGCCGCCGACGTCAGGGTGTCCTCGACCGGCCCGGCGGCCACGACGCGCCCGCCGCGCAGCAGCAGGGCGTGGGTGGTGCCCACGGGGATCTCCTCGACGTGGTGGGTCACCATCACCGGGGTCGGGGCGGCGGGGTCGGCCGCGAGCGCCGTGAGCCGGCGCAGCAGGTCCTCGCGCCCGCCGAGGTCGAGGCCGCCGGCGGGTTCGTCCAGCAGCAGCAGCTCGGGGTCGGTCATGAGGGCGCGGGCGATCTGGGTGCGCTTGCGCTCCCCGTCGGACAGGGTCGCGAAGGCGCGCCCGGCGAGGTGGGCCACGCCCAGCAGGGCGAGCAGCTCCTCGGCGCGGGACTCGTCGTCGGGGTCGTACTCCTCGCGCCAGCGGCCGGTGACGCCGTAGGCGGCGGTGACCACGACGTCGCGGACCTTCTCCTGGCCGGGCACGGCGTTCCCGAGGGCGGTGCTGGCCAGGCCGATGCGGGGGCGCAGCTCGAAGACGTCGACGCGGCCCAGGGTCTCGCCCAGGACGCTGACGCGGCCGGAGGTGGGGAACAGGCGGGCGGCGGCCACCGACAGCAGGGTGGACTTGCCGGCGCCGTTGGGGCCCAGCACCACCCACCGCTCGCCGTCCTCGACGGCGAGGTCGACCGCGTCGAGCAGCACGCTGGTGCCGCGCCGGACGGTGACCGCGGACAGGTCCAGCACCGAGGCGGGTTCCCGGTCCACGACGTCGCTCCTGACGTCGCGCATGGTGTCGCTCATGGGCGCGACCCTAACGAGTCGTATCCTCGCGGCTGTGCTGGACCTGCCCCGCTCCGCGCGGTTGGCCGCCTGGGGAACGGGTGTGCTGACCGGTCGCGTGCCCGTCGCCGGGGCCGTCGCGGCCGTGGTGCGTGACGACGAACCGCACGGGGTGCGGTGGGAGGACGACGCCGGTCCCGGACCGGCCCGGGGGGCGCAGGACCTCGCGGGGCTGCTGGGGGCGCTGGCCGCCTCCGGCGGGGGCGGGGGCCGGTTGCTGCTGGTGCTGCCGGTGCCGGGGGACCCGCGGGGGCTGCCGGGGCCGGCGGCGGTGAACGTGGCCGCGCTGGAGGCCGGGGAGTGCGTGCTGTTCGAACCGGGCGCCGGGGCCGGCGCCGGGGCGGGCGTGGACCCCGGGCCGCGGTGGGCGCTGGTGCCGCACGTCACGGAGTTCGGGTCGGTGTGGGAGCCGGGGGCGTTCGTGCGCTGGGACGGGCACGCGGCCGCGCCGCGGCGGGCCCCGGAGGCCTCCAGCGTCGCCGAGTCCGAGCAGGAGCTGCGGGTGGCGCTGGCCACGGCGACGCGGGCGCTGTCGACGCTGGACGTGGCGCGCTGGCGGGAGGAGGCCGCCGACCGGATCGTCGCGGTCCGCGACGGCGCGCTGGTCCGCGACGCGCTGCCGCCGGGGTTCGCACCCCGGGCGCTGCGGGTGGTGCAGACCGCGGCGCGGGTGCTGGCCATCGTGGACCTGGCCACCGAGGACGACGGGGCGGCGATCACGAGCCTGGAGGCGACGTCGCGGGCGGCGGCGCTGCGGGAGGTGGGGGCCGTGGCGCGCCGGGCGCTGGTCGCGGCGGTCAACGCCCCCACCGGGGCGCTGTGACCGCTCAGCGCACGGCGGGACCGGCGGCGGGCAGCTGGGCCAGGGCCCGGTTCTCGGCCGGCAGCCGGAAACCCAGCAGCAGGACCGCGTTGAGGACGGTGAACCCCAGCGCCGTCCACCAGCAGGAGGCGACCAGCGGCAGGGCGAAGCCCTCCACGACGACCGCGACGTAGTTGGGGTGCTTGAACCACCGGTAGGGGCCGGCGGCGACCAGTTCCAGGCCCGGCACGACGATGACGCGGGTGTTCCAGCGCGGCCCCAGGGTGGTGATGCACCACCACCGCAGGCCCTGGGAGGCCACGACGAGGGCCAGCATCGGCCACCCCAGGGCGGGGACGAAGGTGCGCCCGGCGGCGAACCACTCCACCAGGACCGCCACCAGCAGGCCGGTGTGCAGGGCCACCATGGGCGGGAAGTGGCCGCGGCCGCTCTCGCGGCCCCCGCGGGCGAAGGACCAGCGGGCGTTGCGGGTGGACACGACCAGCTCGGCGACCCGTTCGAGACCGGTGGCCAGGACGAGGGCGACGACGAGGGCGCTCACACCCGCTCCAGCAGCACCGTCTGGGTGGTGACGCCGGGCCCGACGCCCAGGACCACGGCCCGCTGACCGGGGTCGGCGGCGGTGCGGGCCAGGACGTGCAGGACCGCGGAGCTGGACAGGTTCCCGCACTCGCGCAGGACCTCCCGGGAGGTGTCCAGGGCGCCGGGGGGCAGGTCGGCGGCGGCGGCGACGGCGTCCAGGACCTTGGGCCCGCCGGGGTGCACGACCCACCGGTCCACCCCACCACCGTCCGGCAGGAAGGCGCGCAGGTCGTGGCCGACGTGGCGGGCCAGCACCTGCGGCAGCTGCGCCGACAGCACGATCCGCAGGCCGCTGGACCCCACCCGCCAGCCGAGGTCGTCGGCGGAGTCGGGCAGGACGCGGGAGGTGTGGTCCAGGACCCGCCAGCCCGGGCCGGGGTGGCCGGGTCCGGTGACGACGACGGCGGTGGCGCCGTCGCCGAACAGGCCGCTGGCCACGACGTTGGCCACCGACCGGTCCCCGGCCTGCAGGGTCAGGGAGCACAGCTCGACGCTGACCAGCAGCCCCACCGCCCCGGGGCGGCCGGCGCAGAACCGTTCCAGCAGCGCCAGGCCGCTGGCCCCGGCGACGCAGCCGAGCCCGAACCCGGGCCAGCGCAGCACGTCCGGTCGCAGTCCGACGCGGTCGGGCAGCAGCGCGTCCACCGAGGGCGCCCCGACGCCGGTGACGGTGGTGAACAGCAGCACGTCGACGTCGTGCGGTTCCAGCCCGGCCGTGGCCAGGGCCCCCTTGACGGCCCGCTCGGCCAGGTCCAGGGCCAGGTCGGCGAACAGGGCGTTGGTGGTGTCGAAGGCGCCGGGGCCGCTGACGAGGTCGGGGTAGGTCTCCAGCGGCAGCGCCAGGTGGCGGGCCCGGACGCCGGTGGCGGCGTGCAGGCGGTGCAGCAGGGACCGGCCCGGGCCGGGGTCGGTCAGCAGCGGGGCCAGGACCTCGGCGATCTCGCTCTGGGCGTACCGGTGGGCCGGCAGGACCGGTTCGACCGCCACCACCGTCGCGGCGGACGGGGGCGGCGACGGGGTCGGCGTGCTCACGCGGTGATGCTCGCACCCCCGGACCGGTCCGGCACGGGCAGGCACGGGCGGGCGGGCCGGTGCGTAGGGTCACCGGGGTGAAGGTCGTGGTCCCCGGCGGGACGGGTCAGGTCGGTGCGGTGCTGCGGCGGGCGCTGGCCGCGCGCGGCGACGAGGTGGTCGTGCTGTCGCGGCGGCCGGCCGTCCTGGAGGCCGGGGTGCGGCACGTCGTGTGGGACGGGCGCACCGTCGGGGCGTGGGCCGCGGAGCTGGACGGCGCCGACGCGGTGGTGAACCTGGCGGGGCGGACGGTGTCGTGCCGGTACACCGACACCAACCTGCGGCAGATGATGGACTCGCGGGTGGACTCCACCCGCGCCGTCGGCGAGGCGATCGCGCGCGCCGACCGGCCGCCGGCGACGTGGCTGCAGATGAGCACCGCGACGATCTACGCCGACACGCGGGGCCCGGCGCACGACGAGGACGGTGAGGTCGGCGGGGACGAGCCGCACGTCCCGCTGTACTGGGAGTACTCGGTGCGGATCGCCCGGCGGTGGGAGCAGGCCCAGCTGGAGGCACCCACCCCGGCCACGCGCAGGGTGCAGCTGCGCACCGCGATGGTCATGACCCCCGACCCCGGCGGGGTGTTCGACGTGCTGTCGTGGATGGCGCGGCTGGGCCTGGGCGGGCCGGTGGCCGGCGGCGGGCAGTTCGTGTCGTGGATCCACGGCGACGACTTCGCACGGGCGGTGCTGTTCCTGCTGGAGCGGGCGGACCTGTCGGGGCCGTTCAACCTGGCCGCGCCCGAGCCGCTGCCGCAGCGGGAGTCGGTGCGGGCGCTGCGGCGGGCGTGGGGGCGGCCGGTGGGGCTGCCGGCGACGGCGCGGATGGCGGGGGTGGGGGCGTTCGTGCTGCGCACCGACCCCGAGCTGCTGCTGAAGAGCCGGCGGGTGGTGTCCACGCGGTTGCCGGCGGCGGGGTTCACCTTCGAGCACCCGCGGTGGGGGCCGGCGGCGGCGGACCTGGTGGCCCGCCGCCGCGCGGGGGCGGCTCAGAGCACCGAGCGGTAGACCTCCAGGGTCCGCGCGGCGATGGCGTCCCAGGAGAACCGCTCCACGGCCCGGGTGCGCCCGGCGGCGCCGAAGGCGCGGGCGCGGTCGGGGTCGGCGACGGCCTCGGTGAGGGCGGCGGCGAGGTCGGCGACGAACCGGTCGGGGTCGACGGGGGCGCCGGTGCCGTCGGTGACCTGCTCGATGGGCACCAGCCAGCCGGTGACGCCGTCGTCGACGACCTCGGGGATGCCGCCGGTGGCGGTGCCGACGACGGCCGCGCCGCAGGCCATGGCCTCGAGGTTGACGATGCCGAGGGGCTCGTACACCGACGGGCACACGAACACCGTGGCCTGGGACAGGTGCTCGAGCAGTTCGGCGCGGCTGAGGTGCCGGTCCAGCCAGACGACGCCGTCGCGGGTCGCCTGCAGGTCGGCGACCAGGCCGGCGACCTCGGCGGCGATCTCGGGGGTGTCCGGGGCGCCGGCGCACAGGACGAGCTGGACCTCCGGCGGCAGCTGCGCGGCCGCGCGCAGCAGGTGCGGCAGCCCCTTCTGGCGGGTGATGCGGCCCACGAACACGACCGAGGGGCGGTCGGGGTCGACGCCGTTGGCGCGCACCAGGTCCCGGCCCTGGACGGGCGTCCACTCGGTGGCGTCGATGCCGTTGTGGACGACGTGGACGCGGTCGGGGTCCAGCGCGGGGTAGGAGCGCAGGATGTCCGCGCGCATCCCGGCGCTGACCGCGACGACGGCCGCGGCGGCCTCGAACGCGGTCCGCTCGGCCCAGGAGGAGACCCGGTAGCCGCCGCCGAGCTGCTCGGACTTCCACGGCCGCAACGGTTCCAGGCTGTGGGCGGTGACGACGTGCGGGACGCCGTGCAGCAGGGAGGCCAGGTGGCCGGCGAGGTTGGCGTACCAGGTGTGGGAGTGCACCAGGTCGGCGCCGGCGGCGTCGGCGGCGAGGGTCAGGTCGACGCCGAGGGTGCGCAGCGCGGCGTTGGCGCCGGCGAGTTCGGCCAGGTCGGGGTAGCCGGTGGCGCCCGGTTCGTCGCGGGGGCCGCCGAAGGCGCGCACCTGCACCTCGGGCCCGGCCGGCAGGGCGCGCAGGGCGCGGACCAGTTCGGCGACGTGGACGCCGGCGCCGCCGTAGATCTCCGGCGGGTACTCCTTGGTCAGCAGGTCGACACGCATCGAACTCCCTTTCCCGCAATCCGATCGGCGGGTGGTCACCGCGCCTGATGGGCAACCCACCGTACTGGGGCCTAGTGTGCCCCTCGTGGCCACACCGAACGTCCTCGCGATCGTCCTCGCCGGTGGGGAGGGCAAACGGCTCATGCCACTCACCGCGGACCGGGCCAAACCGGCCGTGCCCTTCGGGGGGACGTACCGCCTCATCGACTTCGCCCTGTCGAACCTCGTCAACGCCGCGTACCGCAAGATCGTGGTCCTGACGCAGTACAAGTCGCACTCCCTGGACCGGCACCTCTCGCAGAACTGGCGGATGTCGAACCTGTTCGGCTCCTACATCGCCTCGGTCCCGGCGCAGCAGCGCGTGGGGCAGCGCTGGTACGCCGGGTCGGCCGACGCCATCTACCAGTCGCTGAACCTCATCAGCGACGAGCGGCCCGACATCGTCGTCGTGGTCGGCGCCGACCACGTGTACCGGATGGACTTCTCCCAGATGGTCGACGCGCACGTCGCGTCCGGTTCGCCGTGCACGGTCGCCGCGATCCGCCAGCCCATCTCGCTGGCCGACCAGTTCGGCGTCATCCAGACCGCGCCGGGCTCGCAGCGGATCGCGGAGTTCCTGGAGAAGCCCAAGGACCCCAAGGGCCTGGACGACTCCCCCCACGAGGTCCTGGCCTCGATGGGCAACTACGTGTTCGACGCCGACGCCCTGGTCGAGGCGGTGACCCGCGACGCCGAGCGGGAGGACTCCAAGCACGACATGGGCGGCGACATCGTGCCCAGCTTCGTCGAGCGGGGCCTGGCGTCGGTGTACGACTTCAAGGACAACGAGGTCCCCGGCGCCACCGACCGCGACCGCGCGTACTGGCGCGACGTGGGGACCCTCGACGCCTACTTCGAGGCCCAGATGGACCTCATCTCGGTGCTGCCGGTCTTCAACCTGTACAACTACGAGTGGCCCATCATCGCCGCCCAGGACTACTACCCGCCGGCGAAGTTCGTGCACGGCTGGCAGGGCACCTACGGGCACGCGGTGAACTCCATCATCAGCCAGGGCACCGTCGTCTCCGGTGCGCTGGTGGAGAAGTCGATCGTCTCCCCCAACGTGCGGCTGGACTCCTGGGCGCACGTGTCGGAGTCGGTGCTGATGGACGGGGTGCAGGTCGGGCGGCACGCCGTCGTGCAGCGCGCCATCGTCGACAAGTTCGTCACCATCCCCGACGACGCCCGCATCGGGGTCGACGCCGAGGAGGACCGCGCCCGGGGTTTCCACGTCACCCCCTCGGGCATCACCGTCGTCGGGAAGGGACAGACCCTCTGATGAGCGAGCAGACCACCACCGCGCAGGACCGCCCGGTGCGGATCGGGGTGCAGCTGCAGCCCCAGCACGCGCCCTACCCCGCGATCCGCGCCGCCGCGGCCCGCGCGGAGGAGCTCGGCGCCGACATCGCCTTCAACTGGGACCACTTCTACCCGCTGTACGGCGACCCCGACGGCCTGCACTTCGAGTGCTGGACGATGCTCGCCGCCTGGGCCGAGGCCACCAGCCGCATCGAGATCGGCGCCCTGGTCTCGTGCAACTCCTACCGCAACCCCGAGCTGCTGGCCGACATGGCCCGCACCGTCGACCACGTCTCGGCCCACGACACCGGGAAGGGCCGGCTGGTCCTGGGCATCGGGTCGGGCTGGTTCGAGAAGGACTACGACGAGTACGGCTACGAGTTCGGCACCGCCGGCGGCCGGCTGGACAAGCTGCGCGATGACCTGCCGCGCATCGAGTCCCGGCTCGCGAAGCTGAACCCCGCACCGACCCGCGACATCCCGGTGCTCATCGGCGGCGGCGGGGAGAAGAAGACGCTGCGCCTGGTCGCCCGGCACGCCGACATCTGGCACACGTTCGGCGACGTGGAGACCTTCACCCGCAAGTCCGCCGTCCTCGACGAGCGGTGCGCCGAGATCGGCCGCGACCCCGGTGAGATCGAGCGCTCGGTCGGCGTGGAGACCGTCGAGGAGGCCCAGGCCCTCTTCGCCGCCGGTGCCCGGTTGTTCACGATCGGCGCCGGCGGCCCCGACTACGACCTGGGCGCCCTGGCCGACCTCATCGCCTGGCGGGACGCGACGAACGCCTGACCGGCGGCCCCACCGGCCCCGGTAGGGTCGCGGGCGTGCCGAACCCCGCGACCGTGCTCGTGACCGTCACCGGACCGGACCGGCCGGGGGTGACGTCGGCGCTGTTCGCGGCGCTGGACGGCACCGGCGCGCACGTCCTGGACGTCGAGCAGGTCGTCGCCGGCGGGGTCCTGACGCTGTCGGTGCTGACCACGGCCGAGGACGCCGTGCGCGCGACCGTCGCCGGCCTGCGCCTGGAGGGTCTGCAGATCCGCTGCAGCGCACCGCAGCCGCCCACCGCGGACCGTCCCCGCCGGTTGCACGTGACGCTGCTGGGCGCCCCGCTGCTGCCGGCCGCCGTCGCGCGGGTCACGACCGTGCTGGCCGAGGCGGGCGCCAACGTGGACCGGATCCGGCGGATGTCGTCCGAACCGGTCACCAGCGTCGAGCTGGACGTGTCGGTGCGCGGCAGTGCCCAGGACGTCCTGCACCTGCGCCGCACCCTGGCCACCGAGGCCGGCCGGCACGGCCTGGACGCCGCGGTCTCCCCCGCCGGGCTGGCCCGGATGGGCCGGCGGCTGGTCGTCATGGACGTCGACTCCACCCTCATCCAGCACGAGGTCATCGAACTGCTGGCCGCCCACGCCGGCCGCGAGGCCGAGGTGGCCGCCGTCACCGAGCGCGCGATGCGCGGGGAGATCGACTTCGGCGCCTCGCTGCGCGAGCGCGTGGCCTGCCTGGAGGGCCTGGACGTCTCCGTGGTCGACGCCGTCCGCGAGGCCGTCGTCCTGACCCCCGGCGCGCGGACCCTGGTCCGCACCCTGCACCGGCTGGGGTTCACCCTGGCCCTGGTCTCGGGCGGTTTCCTGGAGGTCGTGGGGCCGCTGGCGGCCGAGCTGGGCATCGCGCACGTGCGGGCCAACCGGCTGCAGGTGGTCCACGGCCGGTTCACCGGCCGCGTCCTGGGACCGGTCGTGGACCGCGCCGCGAAGGCGACCGCGCTGCGCGAGTTCGCCGCCGCCGAGGGCCTGCCGCTGCACCGCACCGTCGCGATCGGCGACGGCGCCAACGACCTGGACATGATCGCCGCGGCCGGGCTGGGGATCGCGTTCAACGCCAAGCCCGTCGTGCGCGAGCAGGCCGACGCGGCGCTGAACGTCCCCTACCTCGACGCGGTGCTGCCGCTGCTGGGCATCACCCGCGAGGACGTCGAGGACGCCGACCTGGCCGACGCCGTCCTGGCCGGGGACGGCCCCGCCGCGGGGTGAACCGCGGCGGGGCCGGCGGGCCCGGTTCAGCCGCGGCCCAGCGCCCACGTGGACAACCACGCCAGGGCGGCGATGAAGGCGATCATCAGCGCCCCGAGCAGGGCCAGCTTGCGCCCGCCGGAGGGCGCCACTCAGTGCCCCATGCCCAGGCCGCCGTCGACCGGCAGCACCGCCCCGTTGACGTACCCGGCCCCGGCCAGGAACAGCGCGGCCTGCGCGATGTCGTCGACGTCGCCGAAGCGGCCCGCCGGGATGCGGCCGCGGTAGTCGGCCTGGGTGGCCTCGGGCAGCTCTCGGGTCATGTCGGTGTCGATGAACCCCGGGGCGATGACGTTGGCGGTGATGCCCCGCGAGCCCAGCTCGCGCGCGATGGAGCGGGCCAGCCCGATCATCCCCGACTTCGAGGCGGCGTAGTTCGTCTGCCCGGGCGAGCCGTACAGGCCCACGACCGAGGACATGAAGATGATGCGGCCGTGCTTGGCGCGCACCATCCCGCGCACCGCGCGCCGCGCCACCCGCCACGCCCCGGCGAGGTTGGCGTCCAGGACGGTGTCGAAGTCCTCGTCGCTCATCCGCATCAGCAGCTGGTCGCGGTTGGTGCCGGCGTTGGCCACCAGGACCTGCACCGCGCCCTGCTCGGCCTCCACGGCCGCGAACGCCGCGTCCAGCGACGCCGGGTCGGTCACGTCGGCCCGCACGCCGAACAACCCGGCCGGCGGCTCCCCCGAGCGGTACGTCACCGCGACCCGGTCGCCCGCGGCGGCGAAGGCGCGGGCCACGGCCAGGCCGATGCCGCGGTTGCCGCCGGTCACCAGGACGCTGCGGGGCTCGGGCGCGGGCGTCGGGGTCGGGCTCTGGCTGGGGGTGTCGATCGTCACGAGGGCCGAAGCTAACGCATCGGGGGCGGTCGTCGACGTGCGGGCGTACCGTTGTTGAGTGCATGACCAGCGAAGCCCGCAGCACGACGAGGGGGCCTACCGGATCACCGCGGCCCCCACCTCCCACACCGACGACCTCGGCGTGCGCTACCGCAAGTACGTGGTCTCCATGCTCGTCCGCACCGCGTGCTTCCTCTGCTTCGCCTTCATCGACCACTGGACGCGGTGGCTGTTCATCGCCGGGG
This sequence comes from Kineococcus lubricus, assembly GCF_050871965.1. Taxonomy (NCBI): domain Bacteria; kingdom Bacillati; phylum Actinomycetota; class Actinomycetes; order Kineosporiales; family Kineosporiaceae; genus Kineococcus; species Kineococcus lubricus. Next base: position 30,100 of record NZ_JBJLSK010000015.1, on the reverse strand, counting down.
CGGTGTTCCTGCCGTACGTGGCGGTCGTGCTGGCCAACGCCGGCCGCGAGTCGCGCGCGCCGGCGCCCCAGAGCTTCGACGTCACCGCGCCCCCCGAGCGGCCGGCGGCGCAGCTGCCGGCCCTGGAGGCGAAGATCACCGCGATCCACTCCCCCCGCGACGACGACTGACGTTCCCGCCCGGCCCCGGACAGCCGGCCGACAGCCGTCGGACAGCCGTCGGACACCGGCCGTTCACGGCTTGGTCAGCCGCGCCCGCGGTGTCAGACTGACGACGTGGAACCTCCCGCGGAACACCCGGGCACGTCCGCCGCCTCGCCGTCCCCGGCGGCCACCTCCCTGCACGAACCCCCCTCCGACCTGGTGTGCAGCGCCCGCGGGTGCACGCACGAGGCCGACTTCGGGCTGCGGTGGAACAACCCCAGCCTGCACACCCCCGACCGCCGCAAGACGTGGCTGGCGTGCACCGAGCACCGCGAGCACCTCTCCCAGTTCCTCGGCGCCCGGGGATTCCTGCGCGAGGTCGTCGAGGTGGCACAGTTGCGCGCGTGAGCGCCCCGTGAGTGTCCTGCGGCTCCTGCGTGAACCCCGGTGGCTGCGGGGGCTGGCGGTGGCGGTGCTGGTCGCCCTGGTCTGCTGCGTCCTGGGCCGCTGGCAGTGGCTGCGCCGCGAGGACCGGCTGGCCGCCAACGCCCCGCTGATGCAGAACTACGACGACCGCCCCGCGCCGGTGTCCGCCGTGCTGCCCGCCGGGGCCGGGCTGGATCCCTCCCGGGTCTGGACACCCGTGCAGGTCAGCGGCCGCTACGCCGCGGACGCGACCGTCCTGGTCCGCAACCGGCCGCTGGACGAGCAGTTCGGCTACGAGGTCCTGGTCCCCCTCGTGCTGGACGACGGCACCGTCCTGGTGGTCGACCGGGGCTGGCTGCCCGGCGGGCAGGGCTCGGCCGAACGTCCCGACACCGTCCCGGCCGCCCCCGACGGCGAGGTCACCGTGGTGGCCCGGTTGCGGTCCTGGGAGGCCGCCAAGCGCGGTGAGGTCCCCGCCGGGCAGGTCACCTCCATCGCCCGCGACAGCGTCACCCGCGCCGTCTCCGACGCCCTCGCCGCCGACGGGGGCCGCCCGCCGACGGTCCTGGACGCCTATGCCGTGCTGGCCTCGGAGACCCCCGCCCCCGCGCTGGCTCCCACGCGCCCGGCGCGCCCGGCCGTGGACGAGGGACCGCACCTGGCCTACACCGTGCAGTGGTTCGGGTTCGCGCTCACCGCGTTCGTCGTGTGGGTCGTCGCGGGCCGCCGCGAGCTGCAGGCCCGGGCCGAGGGGCAGTCGGCGGGTCAGCCGACGGGTCAGCCGGCGGGTCAGCCGGCGGGTCAGCCGGCGGGGCAGCCGGCGGGGCAGCCGGCGGGGCAGTCGGCGGGGTCTCCCGCCGCAGCCGGGGGTGCGCCCCGGCGCGAGACCGTCCCCCGGGCCCCGGCACCCCGGCCGGCCCGCCGGCGCCGCCGGGAGGGGGCCGACGAGGAGGCCGAGGACGCCGAGCTCGACGCGGGGGTCGACGCGGAGATCGATCCGGCCCATCGGGGCTGACTGCTCCGGCGGTTCGCCCGTTCGGGTGCACACGATCATGCTGTGTGTCGCATCGGCCACTCTGCGCAACAATGGGCGCATGGACTTGGGGCTCACTGACCGCGTGTACGTCGTCTCGGGTGCATCGACCGGTCTGGGGCTCGCCTGCGCGAGGGTCCTCGCCGACGAGGGCGCCCTGCTCGTGCTGCACGCCGCCGACGAGGAGGAGCTGGCCGCCGTGGCGCCCAGCATCGGCGACCCCGCCCGGCAGCTGCTGGTCCCCGGGGAGATCTCCGACCCCGGCACCGAGACGCGCCTGGTGGCCGCCGCCAACGCCCGCTTCGGCCGGCTCGACGGCGCGGTCATCTCCTGCGGCGCCCCGCCCACCTCCTCGGTCCTGGAGGCCGCCGACGGCGCCTGGCGCGAGGCGTTCGAGTCCAGCCTGCTCGGTCCGCTGCGACTGGCCCGGTCGGTCGGCAAGGCCGCCACCGGCGAGGGCGCCTCGATGGTGCTGCTGCTGTCGAGCACCGTGCGCCGCCCCGTGATGGACGCCGGGGTCGCCAACGGCCTGCGCCCGGGGCTGGCGATGGCCGCCAAGGCCCTGGCCGACGAGCTCGGCCCGCGCGGGGTCCGCATCAACAACCTGCTCGCCGGGCACGTCGACTCCAGCTCACCCCTGGAGTACGAGGACGGCGACGAGGTCGCCGGCGACCTGCTCGACAGCATCCCGCTGCGGCGGGTCGGGCTGCCCGACGAGTTCGCCCGGGCCGCCGTGTTCCTGCTGTCCCCGGCCGCCAGCTACATCACCGGAGCCTCGCTGACCGTGGACGGGGGGACCGACCGTTCCCTGTGAGCGGCCCCCTGGACGGCTCCCTGGACGGGCCTGCGGTCGCCCTCCGCGCGCGGACCGGGTGCACCGCTGCCCCCGGTCCGCGCGCGGGTGCTCAGGCCTGGCGGGCCTTGCCGCGCGTGGCGCCCCCCCGGCTGCGCAGGGTGACGTCGTTCTCGCTGAGGAGCCGGTGCACGAACCCGTAGGACCGCCCCGTCTCCTCGGCCAGCGCGCGGATGCTCTTGCCCTCCGCGTAGCCCTTCGACAGCTCGTCGGCGAGCTGCTCGCGCTCCGTGCCGCTCAACCGGGTTCCCCGTTTGATCGTCTCGGTCACCCCGACCTCCTCCAGTGTCGTCGCGGACCTGAAACCCCCTCCATGGTCACCACGTCGGGCCGTCCTGGCCACTCGAAGGTCGTCGCGCCCGCCGGCGGCCGGTTCCGGTCCCCCGCGCCGGAAGACGCGTGGACCGGCCCGGGCGCGGGCGGGTCAAGCCAGCGAGACCAGCTCCGCGTACGAGGCGTTCCACAGGTCCTCCACGCCGTCGGGCAGCAGCACGACCCGCTCGGGCCCCAGCGCCTCCACGGCCCCCTCGTCGTGGGTCACGAGGACGACGGCGCCCTCGTAGTGCTTCAGCGCGTCGAGGATCTCCGCGCGCGAGGCCGGGTCGAGGTTGTTCGTCGGCTCGTCCAGCAGCAGGACGTTGGCGCTGGAGACGACCAGGGTGGCCAGCGCCAGCCGCGTCTTCTCCCCGCCGGACAGGACCCCGGCGGGCTTGTCGACGTCGTCGCCGGAGAACAGGAACGAGCCCAGCACCGTCCGCACCCGGGTGTCGTCCAGGTCCGGTGAGGCCGAGCGCATGTTCTCCAGGACCGTGCGGTCGTGGTCGAGGGTCTCGTGCTCCTGGGCGTAGTACCCGATCTTCACCCCGTGACCGCCGATGATCTCACCGGTGTCCGGCTGCTCCACGCCCCCGAGCATCCGCAGCAGCGTCGTCTTCCCGGCCCCGTTGAGCCCGAGGATGACCACGCGGCTGCCGCGGTCGATGGCCAGGTCGACGGCCGTGAAGATCTCCAGGGAGCCGTAGGACTTGCTCAGCCCCGAGGCCATCAGCGGCGTCTTGCCGCACGGCGCCGGCTTGGGGAAGCGCAGCTTGGCGACCTTGTCCTGGACGCGGACGTCCTCCAGGTCCCCCAGCAGCTTCTCGGCCCGCTTGGCCATGTTCTGCGCCGCGACGGCCTTGGTCGCCTTCGCGCCCATCTTCGCGGCCTGCAGCAGCAGCGTCCCGGCCTTCTTCTCGGCGTTGGCGCGCTCGCGCACGCGGCGCTTCTCGTCGGTCTCGCGCTGCTTGAGGTAGTTCTTCCAGCCCACGTTGTACAGGTCGATCGTGGCGCGGTTGGCGTCGAGGTGGAAGACGCGGTTGACGACGACCTCGAGCAGCTCGACGTCGTGGCTGATGACGATGAGCCCGCCGGCGTAGTTGCGCAGGTGCTCGCGCAGCCAGGTGATCGAGTCGGCGTCGAGGTGGTTGGTCGGCTCGTCCAGCAGCAGCGTCTCGCTGTGCGAGAACAGGATGCGGGCCAGCTCGACGCGGCGGCGCTGCCCCCCGGAGAGGGTCTTCAGCTGCTGGTCGAGGATCCGGTCGGGCAGGTTCAGGTTGGCGCAGATGCGCGCGGCCTCGGACTCGGCCGTGTACCCGCCGAGCGCGACGAACCGCGCGTCGAGCTTGGTGTAGCGGTCCATGGCACGGTCGCGGACCTTCGGGTCGTCGCTGGCCATGTCGACCTCAGCCTTGCGCAGCTTGGCGACGACCTCGTCGAGGCCGCGGGCGGCCAGGATGCGGTCGCGCGCCAGCATCTCGGGGTCACCGGCGCGCGGGTCCTGCGGCAGGTAGCCGATCTCCCCCGAGCGGGTCACCGTCCCGGCGGCCGGCTGCCCCTCCCCGGCCAGGACCTTGGTCAGCGTCGTCTTGCCGGCGCCGTTGCGCCCGACCAGACCGATCCGGTCCCCTGCGGCGACCCGGAAGCTGACCCCCTCCATGAGGAGCCGGGCTCCGGCGCGCAGTTCGATGTCGGTGGCGACGATCACGGGAGGGCAGCTCTCACTTCACGAACGGGACCGGGTGGGTCCCCAGTCTACGGGCGCACGGCAGGGCCCCCCGGAACGACGGTTCCGGGGGGCCGCGGACGTGCGGGTCAGACGTTGAAGCCGAGCGCGCGCAGCTGCTCGCGCCCGTCGTCGGTGATCTTCTCCGGGCCCCACGGCGGCATCCACACCCAGTTGATGCGGTGGTCGGCGACCACGTCGGTCAGCGCCTGGGCGGTCTGGTCCTCGATGACGTCGGTCAGCGGGCAGGCCGCGCTGGTCAGCGTCATGTCGATCGTCGCGACGTTGTCGTCGGAGACGGTCAGGCCGTAGATCAGCCCGAGGTCGACGACGTTGATCCCCAGCTCGGGGTCCACGACGTCCTTGAGCGCCTCCTCGACGTCGGCCAGCGCCGCCGGGGTCGGACCGCTCGCTGCGGTGGTCTCGCTCACGGTCTGTCCTTCGCTCGGGATCGGTTTCTCAGGCGGGGGCGAGGAAGCGGTCGTAGCCGGACTCCTCGAGCGCGTCGGCCAGCTCCGGGCCGCCCTGCTCGGCGACCTTGCCGCCCACGAACACGTGCACGAAGTCGGGCTTGATGTACCGCAGGATGCGCGTGTAGTGCGTGATGAGCAGGACCCCGGGGTTGATCGAGGCCAGCGACCGGTTCACGCCCTCGGAGACGATCTTGAGGGCGTCGACGTCGAGGCCGGAGTCGGTCTCGTCGAGGATCGCGAACTTCGGCTTCAGGAGCTCCATCTGCAGGATCTCGTGCCGTTTCTTCTCCCCGCCGGAGAAGTGCTCGTTGACGTTGCGCTCGGAGAACGAGGAGTCCATCCGCAGGTCGTCCATCGCCTGCTTGACGTCCTTGACCCAGGTGCGCAGCTTGGGCGCCTCACCGTCGATCGCGGTCTTGGCGGTCCGCAGGAAGTTCGAGACCGTGACGCCGGGGACCTCGACGGGGTACTGCATGGCTAGGAACATCCCGGCGCGGGCGCGCTCGTCGACGCTCATCTCCAGGACGTCCTCGCCGTCGAGGGTGACCGAGCCACCGGTGACGGTGTACTTGGGGTGCCCGGCGATGGAGTACGCCAGCGTCGACTTGCCCGAGCCGTTGGGGCCCATGACGGCGTGGACCTCACCGGAGTTGATGGTCAGGTCGACCCCGCGCAGGATCTCCTTGACGGAACCGTCCGCCTCGTCGACCGTCACGTGCAGGTCGCGGATCTCCAGGGTGGACATTCAGTTCTCCTCGAGGGACTGGGGGGCGGGGGTGTGCTGGGCCAGCCGGCCCTCGATCGTGGTCATGAGCCGCTGCGAGACGTCGGGGATGCCGATCTTCTCGACGATGCTGGCGAAGAACCCGCGCACGACCAGGCGGCGGGCCTCGTCCTCGGTGATGCCGCGCGACTGCAGGTAGAACAGCTGCTCGTCGTCGAAGCGGCCCGTGGCGCTGGCGTGCCCGGCGCCGACGATCTCGCCGGTCTCGATCTCCAGGTTCGGCACCGAGTCGGCGCGGGCGCCGTCGGTCAGGACCAGGTTGCGGTTCAGCTCGTACGTCTCGGTGCCCTCGGCGCTGGCGCGGATGAGCACGTCGCCGATCCACACCGCGTGCGCGGACTCGCCCTGCAGGGCGCCCTTGTACTCCACGTAGCTCTTGCAGTTGACGGCCGTGTGGTCGACGAACTGGCGGTGCTCGGAGTGCTGGCCGGCGCCGGCGAAGTACACGCCCAGCGCGGTCGCGTCGCCGCCGGGGGCGGCGTAGGAGATGTTCGCCGACACGCGCACGGCCTTGCCGCCGAGGGTGACGACGATGTGGCGCACGCGCGCGTCGCGCCCCACCCGCACGTCCTGCTGGCCGACGTGCAGCGCGTCGGCGTCCCACTCCTGCAGGCTGACGACGGTCAGGTCCGAGCCGTCGCCGGCGCGGACCTCGACGTTGCCGCGGTGCGCGCCGCCGCCGAGGTGGGACACGACGACCAGGGCCTTGGCGTGGTGGCCGGTCTCGACGACCAGGTGCCCGGAGGTGGTCGTGCCCGCCTCACCGCGCACGGTCACCACGACCGGCTCGGTCAGCTCCGCCTCGGCCGGGACGCTGATCCGGTGCGCCACGTCGGTGCCGGCCCAGCCGGCCGCGGCGGCGCGGTCACCGGGGACGAACGCGGCCCCGGCGCCGACCTCGGCCGGGGTGCCGCTCACGTGCTCCACGACGTCGGGCGCGCTGACCTCGACGGCGGCCGAACGAGCGGGGCCGTCGGTGTCGAACAGCGGCGCGAGGTCGCGCAGCGGGGAGAACTTCCACTCCTCCTCCCGGCCGGTGGGGACCGGGAAGTCGGCGACGTCGAACGACGTCGCGCGCGCGGCGCGGGAGGCCGCGGGCACCACGGGACCGCCGTGCGTGTGGGCCCCGGAGGTGTCCGCGGTGCCCGAGCGGGTGCCCGGCGCGGAGGTGGTGGGCTCTTCGTTGACCAGGGTCATCAGCCGACGGCCCCTTCCATCTGCAGCTCGATCAGGCGGTTCAGTTCCAGGGCGTACTCCATGGGCAGCTCGCGGGCGACGGGCTCGATGAACCCGCGCACGATCATCGCCATGGCCTCGTCCTCGGCCAGGCCGCGGCTCATGAGGTAGAAGAGCTGGTCGTCGGAGACCTTCGAGACCGTGGCCTCGTGCCCCATCACGACGTCGTCCTCGCGGATGTCGTTGTAGGGGTAAGTGTCTGACCGGGAGATGGTGTCGACCAGCAGCGCGTCGCAGCGCACCGTCGAGGCCGAGTGGTGGGCACCCTCGAGGACCTGGATCAGGCCCCGGTAGGAGGTGCGGCCCCCGCCGCGGGCGATCGACTTGGACACGATCGAGCTCGCGGTGTGCGGGGCGGCGTGCACCATCTTGGCGCCGGCGTCCTGGTGCTGGCCCTCACCGGCCATGGCGATGGACAGCGTCTCGCCCTTGGCGTGCTCACCCATGAGGTAGACGGCCGGGTACTTCATCGTGACCTTGGACCCGATGTTGCCGTCGATCCACTCCATGGTCGCGCCCTCGGCGGCCGTGGCGCGCTTGGTGACCAGGTTGTAGACGTTGTTCGACCAGTTCTGGATGGTCGTGTACCGCACGCGGGCGTTCTTCTTGACGATGATCTCCACGACCGCGGAGTGCAGCGAGTCGCTCTGGTAGATCGGCGCGGTGCAGCCCTCGACGTAGTGCACGTAGGAGCCCTCGTCGGCGATGATCAGCGTCCGCTCGAACTGGCCCATGTTCTCGGTGTTGATCCGGAAGTAGGCCTGCAGCGGGATCTCGACGTGCACGCCCGGCGGGACGTAGACGAACGAGCCGCCCGACCACACGGCGGTGTTCAGCGAGGCGAACTTGTTGTCCCCGACGGGGATGACGCTGCCGAAGTACTCCTTGAAGAGCTCCTCGTGCTCGCGCAGGCCGGTGTCGGTGTCGACGAAGATGACGCCCTTCTCCTCCAGGTCCTCGCGGATCTGGTGGTAGACGACCTCGGACTCGTACTGGGCCGCGACGCCGGCGATGAGGCGCTGCTTCTCGGCCTCGGGGATGCCGAGCCGGTCGTAGGTGTTCTTGATGTCCTCGGGCAGCTCGTCCCAGCTGGTCGCCTGCTTCTCCGTGGACCGCACGAAGTACTTGATGTTGTCGAAGTCGATCCCCGACAGGTCCGAGCCCCAGTCCGGCATGGGCTTGCGGCCGAACAGGCGCAGGGCCTTCAGGCGCAGCGCGAGCATCCACTCGGGTTCGCTCTTCTTCGCCGAGATGTCGCGCACGACGTCCTCGGACAGGCCGCGACGGGCCGACGCGCCGGCGGTGTCGGAGTCCGCCCACCCGTACTGGTACTTGCCGAGACCCTCCAGTTCGGGCGGACCCGCGGTGGTGGTGCTCTCGGAGACGGTGTCGGTCACAGTCGTCGTCCTTCCGTGGCGTGCTGGGCGTGCTGACGGTCCTGCTGGTCTGACGGTGCGGGGGGCCGGGCCGGGGGCCGGACCTGGTCCAGGGGGACGAAGGTGGTGCAGACGTGGTCGCCGTGGGCGAGCGTCGCCAACCGTTGCACACGGGTGCCCAGGACGTTCTCGAAGGTCCGCCGTTCGGCCTCGCACAGCTGCGGGAACGCCTCGGCGACCTTCTGGACCGGGCAGTGCCCCTGGCACAACTGCAGCCCCTCGGCCGGTGTTCCCTGCGCGACGGGCCGGGAACTGGCCGAGTACCCCTGGTCGGCCAGGGCCTGCACCAGGGCCTCGACCCGTTCGGGCAGCGACCCGGTGAGCCCGGCCAGGGACTCCTCCAGGGCGGCGAACCGCTGGCGGGCGAAGTCGGTGACGGCCTCGGGACCCAGCGCGTCGGCCAGGTACCGCAGCGCCGTCAGGGCGAGCTCGTCGTAGCCCGACGGCAGGTCGTCGTGACCGGCGGAGCCGATCACGTACTCCTTGGCCGGGCGGCCGCGGCCCCGGCGGGCGTCCGGGCGCGGCTCGCGCGCCTGCAGGACCCCCTCGGCGGCCATCGCGTCGAGGTGGCGGCGGACCGCGGGGCCGCTGAGCCCGAGCACCTCGGCGATGCGGGCGGCGGTGACGGGCCCGAGCTCGGCGACGGTGGTGCGCACGCGGGTCCGCGTGCGCGCCTCGTCCGGGCTCACCCCCCGGGGCGTCCCGGGAGGTAAGGACGTCCTCACCAATTCCACAACACCCATGTTACCTAATTGCCGGCCGAGATCCCAGCCGCCCCCCACCGACCGGTCCGTCGGCTACTACCGTTCCTCGTAGACTCGCCCTCGTGGCGCTCGGCTCCCCCTCACCCGCGACGATGCTCGACGTGGACACCACCGCGGCGGTCGAGGTCGCCGGCCTGCGCAAGGCCTACCCCGGCGGCGCCCCGGTGCTGGACGGCCTGTCGTTCCGCGCCGAGCGCGGCCGCGTCACCGCCCTGCTCGGCCCCAACGGCGCCGGCAAGACCACCACCGTCGCCATCTGCGAGGGCCTGCGCCGCGCCGACTCCGGCGCCGTGCGCGTGCTCGGGCTCGACCCCGTCGCCGACGCGGCCGCACTGCGCCCGCGGGTCGGGGTCATGCTCCAGGACGGCGGGCTGCCCACCGGCGTGGGGGCGCTGGAGGCGTTGCGGCACATCGCCTCCCTGCACACCCACCCGCTCGACGTGGGCGTCCTCGCCCAGCGCCTGGGGCTGACCTCCTTCGCCCGCACCCGGGTCCGGCGCCTGTCCGGCGGGCAGCGGCAGCGGCTGGCGGTGGCGTGCGCGCTCGTCGGCCGCCCCGAGCTCGTCTTCCTCGACGAACCCAGCGCCGGGCTCGACCCGCAGGCCCGGCTGGCCGTGTGGGACGTCGTGCGGCAGGCCCGCGCCGCCGGGGTCGCCGTCGTGCTCACCACCCACCTCATGGAGGAGGCCGAGCGGCTGGCCGACGAGGTCGTCGTGGTCGACCACGGCCGGGTGGTGGCGGCCGGCTCCCCCGACGAGCTCACCCGCGGGCCGGCCTCGCTGAGCTTCCGCTCCCGCCCCGGCCTGCCCACCGCCTCCCTGGCCCGCGCGCTGCCCGCCGGCGCCGAGGTCACCGAGGTCGAAGCCGGCCGCTACTGCGTCGGCGGGATCGACGTCGACCCGCGGGTGGTGGCCACCGTGACGAACTGGTGCGCCTCGCACGACGTCCTCGCCGAAGGGGTGGGGCCGGTGCGCCGGACGCTGGAGGACGTCTTCCTCGACCTGACCGGGAGGTCCCTGCGATGAGCACCGCCGCACCCGACGGCGCCCCCGCGCTGGACCTGACGCCCGCCGGGACCGCCGCCCCCTGGGCCGCGCGGGTCCTGCGGCAGGCCGCCTTCGAGGCCAAGGTGGCCCTGCGCAACGGCGAGCAGCTGCTGCTGACGCTGGTGCTGCCCGCCCTGGTGCTCGTCGGCGTCACCCGCGTCGGCTCCCTCGACCTCGGCACCGGGGACCGCCCCGCCCTGGCCCTGGGCGGCGTCCTGGCCCTGGCCGTGGTGTCCACCGCGTTCACCGGGCAGGCCATCGGGACCGGCTTCGACCGGCGCAACGGCGTCCTGCGCCTGCTCGCCACGTCCCCGCTGGGGCGCTCGGGACTGCTGGCCGGCAAGGTCCTCGCCGTCGGAGCCCTCGTCGTCGTGCAGGTCCTCGTGCTCGCCGCGATCGCGCTCCCCCTGGGCTGGACCCCCACCGCGGGGGCGCTCACGGCCGTGCCCGCGCTGCTGCTCGGGATCGCCGCGTTCACCGCGCTCGGGTTGCTGCTGGCGGGCACCGTGCGCGCCGAGGGCACGCTGGCCGTGGCGAACTTCGTCTGGGTGCTGCTGCTGGCCGGCGGGGGCCTGGTGCTGCCCTCCCCGCTGGCGCCGGTGAGCGACCTGCTGCCCTCCGGTGCCCTCGGGACGGCCGTGCGCGAGGCGCTGGCCACCGGCACCGTGGCGGTCGGCCCGCTGCTCGTGCTGGCCGTCTGGACCGCCGCGTGCGGCCTCGCCTGCGCGCGGTGGTTCCGCTGGGAGTGAGCCCGGCGGCGTGAGCCCGGCAGCGCGGGCGGACCCGGGCGGGCCCCCCGCTCGAGGTGCCGCGGGCCCCTGGACGCCGCCGCGGCCCGACCCCGTCGCCGCCCCCTGGAACACGAAGAAGCCCTCCCGAGCGTTCGGGAGGGCTTCTTCGTGTTCCAGGGGGCGAGGCCTCAGAAGGGCCAGGCGATCCGGGCGAACGGGTCGACGGCCACCGCGATCGACAGCAGGGTCAGGTAGGTGATCGAGCCGTGGAACACCCCCATCGGGGAGATCCGCCGCAGCTGCTCCACCGTCCCGGCGTCCTGGCCACCGGTCTCGCGCTCAAAGCGGCTCGCCCGGCGGTGCAGCCCGACCGTCTGGCCCAGGAACACCAGCCCGAGCACCAGCGCGGCGCCCCCGTACACGACCCCGGCGCCACCCAGCGGCACCAGCAGCAGCGAGCACAGGACCATCGCGACGGTGTAGAGCACGATCTGGCGCGAGACCGTGGTCGGCTTCGCGACGACCGGCAGCATCGGCACGCCGGCGTTGGCGTAGTCCTCCCGGTAGCGCACCGACAGCGGCCAGTAGTGCGGCGGGGTCCACAGGAAGATCACCCCGAAGAGGACGAACGGGGCCCAGCTCAGCGAACCCGTCACCGCCGTCCAGCCGATGAGCACCTGCATGCAGCCGGCGACCCCGCCCCAGACGATGTTCTGGGAGGTGCGGCGCTTGAGCAGCAGCGTGTAGCCCACCACGTAGAGCAGGATCGCGCCCAGCGCCAGGACCGCCGACAGCACGTTGACGAAGGCGAGGAACAGGGCGGTGGAGGCCACCCCGAGCACCGCGGCGAACACGAGCGCCTGGTTCGGCGTCACCGCGCCCGTCACCAGCGGCCGGTTCTCCGTGCGCTTCATCAGCGCGTCGATGTCGCGGTCGAAGTAGCAGTTCAGCGTGTTCGCGCAGCCGGCGGCCAGCGCACCCCCGACGAAGGTCGTCAGGATGAGCCAGCCCGAGGGCAGCCCGTCGGCCGCGAAGAGCATGACCGGGATCGTCGTGATGAGCAGCAGCTCGACGATGCGGGGCTTGGTGAGCGCGACGTAGGCGGCGGCCCGGGGGAAGCGGGGAGGGCGCCCGCTGCGGCGCCGGCCCAGCAAGCTGGTCCGGGAGTGCGCAGGGGCGTCGGAGAGACGCGGGTCGGCGACGGTCACAGTGTCCTCGGGGCGAGGCGGCAACGGGCAGGTCAGAGCTTACGCCTCTGCTACGCAGTGTCGTATCCGGTGGTGTGCCGCCCGCCCCGCCGCGGCCCCGCCGCGACCCTCCCGACGACCCTCCCGACGACCCTCCCGACGACCCCGCCGACGATCCCGCCGGGCCCCCGGGACCGGGCCCGGCGGGCGCGCCACCCCTGCCCGGCTGCGCCGTGGCCCCCTGCGAGTAGGCTCACCTGTGGTGACGTGCCCCACACCGTCGGACCCGGCCCGCGGGCCGGCCCACGGCGGGCGCCGCACCGCAGACGAACGCCTCGGACGCCGGTCCGCCACGCAGGGGGCCCGGCGCGCGACGGAGACGAAGAGAGCGGACCACGGCCGGTCCCCCACCGCCATCCGGGCGTTGGTCGGTCAGCTGGTTCGCACGGGAGGAGACACGTGAGCCAGCCCCTCGAGTGGAGCGATCTCGACACGAAGACGGTGGACACCGTCCGCGTCCTGGCGATGGACGCCGTGCAGCGCGCCGGCAACGGCCACCCCGGTACCGCGATGAGCCTGGCACCGGTGGCGTACCTGTTGTTCCAGAAGATGCTGCGTCAGGACCCCTCCGACCCCGACTGGGTCGGTCGGGACCGCTTCGTGCTGTCCTGCGGGCACTCCAGCCTGACGCTCTACATCCAGCTGTACCTCGCCGGCTACGGCCTCGAGCTGGACGACCTCAAGGCGCTGCGCAAGTGGGGTTCGAAGACCCCCGGCCACCCCGAGCACGGCCACACCGCCGGTGTGGAGATGACGACCGGCCCGCTGGGCCAGGGCCTGTCCTCGGCCGTCGGCATGGCGATGGCCGCCCGGCGCGAGCGCGGCCTGTTCGACCCGGACGCCGCCCCCGGCACCAGCCCGTTCGACCACCACATCTACGTGCTGGCCTCCGACGGCGACATCGAGGAGGGCGTGACCTCCGAGGCCTCGGCCATCGCCGGGGTCCAGGAGCTGGGCAACCTGGTCGTCATCTACGACCAGAACCACATCTCCATCGAGGACGACACCGCGATCGCCCTGGCCGAGGACACCGCCAAGCGGTACGAGGCCTACGGCTGGCACGTCCAGACCGTCGACTGGACCAACGGCGGCGAGGGCCCGTACACCGAGGACGTCCACGCCCTGCACGCCGCGATCGAGGCCGCGAAGGCCGAGACCGGCAAGCCGTCCTTCATCCAGCTGCGCACGATCATCGCCTACCCGGCGCCGAACCTGCAGAACACCGGCAAGTCGCACGGGTCCGCGCTCGGCGAGGCCGAGGTCAAGGCCACCAAGGAGGTCCTCGGGTTCGACCCGGAGAAGGACTTCGAGGTCTCCGACGAAGTCATCGCGTTCGCCCGCCAGGCCCGCGACCGCGGCAAGGCCGAGCACGAGGCGTGGCAGGCGCAGTTCGACGCGTGGCGCTCCGGTGCCGGTGAGCGCGCGGAGCTGTTCGACCGCATCCGCACCCGGACCCTGCCCGCCGGCTGGGAGGACGCCCTGCCCGTGTTCGAGGCCGGCAAGTCCATCGCCTCGCGCAAGGCCTCCGGCGAGGTGCTCAACGCCCTGGCCTCGACGCTGCCCGAGCTGTGGGGCGGGTCGGCCGACCTGGCCGAGTCCAACCTCACCTCGATGAAGGGCGAACCGTCCTTCCTGCCGCCCAGCCGCACCACGAAGACCTGGGACGGCAACCCCTACGGCCGCACCCTGCACTTCGGGATCCGCGAGCACGCGATGGGCTCGATCCTCAACGGGATCGCGCTGCACGGCGGGACGCGCCCCTACGGCGGCACGTTCCTCGTCTTCAGCGACTACATGCGCCCGGCCGTCCGGCTCGCGGCCATCATGAAGCTGCCGGTGACGTTCGTGTGGACGCACGACTCCATCGGCCTGGGCGAGGACGGCCCGACGCACCAGCCGATCGAGCACCTCGCCGCGCTGCGCGCCATCCCGGACCTGGACGTCGTCCGCCCCGGCGACGCCAACGAGACCGCGTGGGCCTGGCGCACGATCCTGGGCCACACCGACCGTCCCGCCGGGCTGGCCCTCTCGCGCCAGAACCTGCCGACGTTCGACCGCTCGCAGGCCGGCTGGGGCGACGCCTCGGGTGTCGCCAAGGGCGCCTACACGCTCGTGGAGAGCTCCACCGCCACGCCGCAGGTGATCCTCATCGGCACCGGCTCGGAGGTCCAGATCGCCGTGGCCGCCCGCGAGAAGCTCGAGGCCGAGGGCATCCCGACCCGCGTGGTCTCCATGCCCTGCCGCGAGTGGTTCTTCCAGCAGGACCAGGCCTACCGCGACACCGTCCTGCTGCCGCAGGTCAAGGCGCGCGTGTCCGTGGAGGCGGCGCTGTCCTTCGGCTGGGAGGGCATCGTCGGCGACGCCGGCCGGTCCGTCTCGATCGAGCACTACGGTGCCTCGGCCGACTACCAGGACCTGTACCGCGAGTTCGGCCTGACCGACACCGCGGTCGTGACCGCCGCGAAGGAATCCCTCGCCGGTCTGCAGTGATCCGTGCCCGGGGGCCCGCACCGCGGGCCCCCGGGTTCGTGCGGGCGCCGTCCCGGCGCCCACCCCTCGTCGTGGACCCCTGGAACGGAGAAACCCCCGTGAGCACCACCCGAAGCGGAAACCTCGAGACCCTGCACCAGCACGGCGTGTCGGTGTGGCTGGACGACCTGTCCCGCGAACTGACCGACGGCGGTGAGCTGCAGCGCCTCGTCGACCTCGGCGTCCTGGGCGTCACGTCCAACCCGACGATCTTCGCGACCGCGCTGTCGAAGGGCGACCGCTACACCGAGCAGGTCAAGGAGCTCGTCGCCGCCGGCGCCGACACCGAGAAGGCCGTCTTCGAGATCACCACCGAGGACGTCCGCCGCGCCGCCGACGTCCTCAAGCCCGTCTACGACCGCACCGACGGCGTCGACGGCCGCGTCTCCCTCGAGGTCGACCCCCGCCTGGCCCGCGACACCGCCAAGACCGAGGAGTCGGCCCGGCAGCTGTGGACGGCCGTCGCCCGCGAGAACCTCTACATCAAGATCCCCGCGACGGTCGAGGGCCTGGCCGCGATCTCCACGGCCCTGTCCGAGGGCATCAGCGTGAACGTGACGCTGATCTTCTCCCTGGACCGCTACCGCGCCGTCATGCAGGCGTTCCTGACCGGTCTGGAGCAGGCCAAGGTCAACGGCCACGACCTGTCGAAGATCGAGTCGGTCGCCTCGTTCTTCGTCTCCCGCGTCGACACCGAGATCGACAAGCGCCTCGACGAGATCGGCACCGAGGAGGCGAAGGCGCTGCGCTCCAAGGCGGGCCTGGCCAACGCCCGGCTGGCGTACCAGGCGTACGAGGAGGTCTTCTCGACCCCGCGCTGGCAGGTGCTCAAGGAGGCCGGTGCCCGTCCGCAGCGGCCGCTGTGGGCCTCGACCGGCGTCAAGGACCCGAACCTGCCCGACACGCTGTACGTGACCGGGCTGGTGGCCCCGAACACCGTCAACACCATGCCGGGCAAGACGCTGGACGCCACCGTCGACCACGCCGAGGTCACCGGGGACACCATCCGCGGCTCCTACGGGGAGTCCCAGCAGGTGCTGGACGAGCTCGAGCGCCTGGGGATCTCCTACACCGACGTCGTCGAGCTGCTCGAGACCGAGGGCCTGGACAAGTTCGAGAAGAGCTGGACCGAGCTGCTGCAGACCGTCACCGACGAGCTGGAGCGCGTGAAGACGCAGGCAGCCGCGCAGTGAGCCCCGCGCGGGTGTCGCCCGCAGAGAACCCGCTCCGCGACCCTCGGGACAAGCGGCTCCCGCGCATCGCCGGTCCGTGCGGCATGGTCATGTTCGGCGTCACCGGGGACCTGGCGCGCAAGAAGCTCATGCCCGCGATCTACGACCTGTCCAACCGCGGGCTGCTGCCGCCGGGGTTCGCCCTGACGGGGTTCGCCCGACGCGACTGGGTCGACCAGGACTTCGGCAAGATCGTGTACGACTCGGTGCGCCAGCACGCCCGGACCCCGTTCCGGGAGTCGGTGTGGGCCCAGCTCGCCGAGGGTTTCCGGTTCGTGCCCGGTGAGTTCGACGACGACGAGGCGTTCGACCAGCTCGCCGCGACCGTCGCCGACCTCGACCGGGTGCGGGGCACCGGTGGGAACCACGCGTTCTACATGTCGATCCCGCCGCGCTTCTTCCCCGTCGTGGCCAGGCAGCTGGCGCGCAGCGGGTTGAGCGCCCAGCACGGGGACCAGTGGCGGCGGGTCGTCATCGAGAAGCCGTTCGGGCACGACCTGAAGTCGGCGCGCGAGCTGAACGCCGTCGTCGAGGACGTCTTCCCGCCGGACTCGGTGTTCCGCATCGACCACTACCTGGGCAAGGAGACGGTCCAGAACATCCTGGCGCTGCGCTTCGCCAACCAGATGTTCGAGCCGCTGTGGAACGCCAACCACGTCGACCACGTGCAGATCACCATGGCCGAGGACATCGGCATCGGTGGGCGCGCGGGGTACTACGACGGGATCGGCGCGGCCCGGGACGTCATCCAGAACCACCTGCTGCAGCTGCTGGCCCTGACGGCCATGGAGGAGCCGGTCTCCTTCGAGGCCGCGGACCTGCGGGCGGAGAAGGCGAAGGTCCTGTCGGCGGTGCGCCCGCTGAAGGACCTGGGCCGGTCCACCGCCCGCGGGCAGTACGCCTCCGGCTGGCAGGGTTCGGAGTTCGTCCGGGGCTACCTGGAGGAGGAGGGGATCAACCCCGCCTCCACCACCGAGACGTACGCGGCGATCGAGCTGGAGATCGACACCCGCCGCTGGGCGGGCGTCCCGTTCTACCTGCGGGCCGGCAAGCGCCTGGGCCGGCGGGTCACCGAGATCGCGGTCGTCTTCAAGCGGGCCCCGCACCTGCCGTTCGAGCTCACCGCCACCGAGGAGCTGGGCCAGAACGCGCTGGTCGTGCGGGTCCAGCCCGACGAGGGCATCACCATGCGGTTCGGCTCCAAGGTGCCGGGCACGGCGATGGAGGTGCGCGACGTGACGATGGACTTCGGGTACGGGCACGCCTTCACCGAGTCCAGCCCCGAGGCCTACGAGCGGCTCATCCTCGACGTCCTGCTCGGCGACCCGCCGCTGTTCCCCCGCCACGAGGAGGTCGAGCTGTCGTGGAAGATCCTGGACCCGATCACCTCGTACTGGGCCAAGAACGGCAAGCCCGAGCCGTACGCGTCCGGCACGTGGGGGCCGCCGTCGGCGGACGCCATGCTCGAACGCACCGGCCGGCAGTGGCGGCGACCGTGACCGCGGTCCTGGAGATCCCGGAGGTCTCGCGATGATCATCGATCTGCCCAGCACGTCGACGAGCGCCATCAACAAGGCGCTCGTGGACCTGCGCGACTCCGGTGGTGCGGTGGCCCTGGGACGGGTGCTGACCCTGGTCGTCATCACCGACGACGCGCACGCCGAGAACGCCATCTCGGCGGCCAACGAGGCCAGCCGCGAGCACCCCTGCCGGGTGCTCGTGCTGGCCCGCGGCAACAAGCGCGGCGCGGCGCGCCTGGACGCGCAGATCCGCATCGGCGGCGACGCCGGGGCCAGCGAGGTCGTCGTGCTGCGCGCCTACGGCCCGCTCGTCGAGCACGGCGAGACGACCATCGTCTCGCTGCTGCTGCCCGACGCCCCGATCGTGGCGTACTGGCCCGGGACGGCGCCGGACGACCTGCGCACCGACCCGATCGGCCGGATCGCCCAGCGGCGCATCACCGACTCCGCCGAGGCCCGCGACCCGGCGAAGGCGCTGGAGGCCCGCCGCAGCACCTACCGCGCCGGGGACACCGACCTGGCGTGGACGCGGCTGACCAACTGGCGCGCGCTGCTGGCCGCGGCCCTGGACCAGCCGCCGTACGAGCCGGTCACCGGCATCACGGTGGCCGGGGCGCCGGACAGCCCCAGCACCGAACTGCTCGCGGCCTGGCTGGCGGCCAAGCTGAAGGCGCCGGTCGTGCGGGCCCGCACCCGCAAGGGCACCGGCGTGCAGAGCGTGCGGCTGGAGCGCAAGTCCGGGGCCGTCGAGCTCGTCCGCCCGGACCAGACCGTCGCGACGCTGACCCAGCCGGGCCAGCCCGACCGCCGGTTGTCGCTGGCCCGTCGTCCGGTCAAGGACTGCCTGACCGAGGAGCTGCGCCGGCTGGACCCGGACGAGGTCTACGGCGAGGCCCTCGCCGACGGCCTGCCGCAGGTCCGCAAGAAGGTCATGTCGGTCCGTGACGCCGAGAACGCCGGGAAGCTGTCGGCGACCCGGACGACCGCGGCCCGGCAGGCGGCCGCCGAGCGGGCCTCGGCGAAGGTGTCGGCGTCCATGAAGGGCGCACCGCCCGAGCCCGAACGCGGCGACGGCATGGCCCCTTCCGCGGCGGAGACCACGACGGCGCAGACGCCCGCGAAGAAGGCGGCGGCCAAGCGCACGCCGGCGAAGAAGGCCGCCGGGACGACGACCTCGCGCCGCCGCACGACCGCGAAGGGGGCCACCGCGTGACGCGCACCGACACGCTCGTCGTGCGTCACGGCTCCCCCGAGGTGCTGGCCGCGGCGACCGCCGGCCGGCTCCTGGCCGCGATCGCCGACGCCCAGGCGGCGCGCGGGGTCGCGCACGTGGCGCTGACGGGCGGGACGATCGGCGGCAAGACCCTCGCCGCCGTCGCCCAGTCCCCCGCCCGCGACTCGGTGGACTGGAGGCGGGTCCACTTCTGGTGGTCCGACGAGCGCTTCCTGCCCACCGGTGACCCCGCCCGCAACGCCACCCAGGCCCAGGACGCCCTGCTGGGGGTTCTCGACCTGGACCCCGGGACGGTGCACTACCCGCCGGCCACCGACGGTCCCGACGGCGACGACCTCGACGCCGCCGCCGCCCGGTACGCCGCCGAGCTCCTGCAGTTCGGTGAGGGGGCCGAGACCCCGGCGTTCGACGTGCTGCTGCTGGGCATGGGCCCGGACGGGCACGTCGCCTCGCTGTTCCCGCAGCACCCGGGCCTGGGCCGGGACGACTCCAGCGTCATCGGGGTCCGCGAGTCCCCCAAGCCGCCGCCGCTGCGGGTGTCGTTCACCTTCGGGGCGATCGGCCGGGCCCGCGAGGTGTGGCTGGTCGCCTCCGGGGCGGAGAAGGCACCGGCAGTGGCCCGCGGCGTCGCCGCTGGCGACGTGTCGCTGACGCCGGCCGCCGGGGTCTTCGGCACCGCCCGCACGTTGTGGCTCGTCGACGAGGCGGCCGCCGCGGACCTGTAGGCCCGCACGCCCCACGGGGCGGAGACGACGAAGGCCCCCTGCGGTGCACCGCGGGGGGCCTTCGCGTTCAGCGGGTCAGCGGATGAGACCGCGGGCCCGCAGGGAGTCGAGCGCCTCGCTGAGGATCGCCTGGCCGTCGGCCTCGGAACGGCGTTCCTTCACGTACGCGAGGTGCGTCTTGTAGGGCTCGTTCTTCGGCGGGGCCGGCGGGTTCGCCTTGTCGGTCCCGGCCGGGAACCCGCAACGCGGGCAGTCCCAGGTCTCGGGCGGCTCGACGCCGGACTCCTCGGCGAAGCTGGGCTTGGTCTCGTGCCCGTTCGCGCACCAGTAGGAGATGCGGATGCGGGGCGCGGTGTCGCCGCGCTCCGCTTCGCCCATCGGGCCCGCGCCGACCCTGCTGCCCCGGATGGCGTTGCCACCTGCCACGTCGGTCGTCTCCTCAGAACTCGTTGGTGAAGCGCTCGACCAGGCCGAGCAGGACGACCGTCGCGAACCAGACGCAGCCGACCGTGATCGTGAAGCGGTTCAGGTTGCGTTCGGCCATGCTGGAGCCGGACAGGCTCGTCGTGACGCCGCCGCCGAACATGTCCGACAACCCCCCGCCCTTGCCCTTGTGGAGCAGGATCAGGAGGGTCAGGAACAGGCTGGAGATCGCGAGGATCACCTGCAGCACGATGCGGAGGACGCTCACCCGGTCAGCTTAGGTCATCGCACGGGGTGCTCAGGCGGGGTGGTCCCGGAAACGCACGATCGCGGCGAAGTCCGCGGCGTCGGTGCTGGCCCCGCCGACGAGCGCACCGTCCACGTCGGGCTGCTTCATGATCGCGGCGATGCTGGCGGGCTTGACGCTGCCGCCGTACAGGATCCGGGTCGCGTCGGCGGTCGCGGCGTCGAACTGCTCGGCCACCGCGGCGCGCACCGCGGCGCACACCTCCTGGGCGTCCTCGGGGGTGGCGACCTCACCGGTGCCGATGGCCCACACCGGCTCGTAGGCCAGGACCAGGCCCGCGACCTGCTCCTTGGCCAGGCCGGACAGCGCCTGCGCGACCTGCCCGACGGTGAACTCGACGTGCTGGGCCGCCTTGCGCACGTCCAGCGGTTCCCCGACGCAGACGATCGGGACCAGCCCGGCCGCCAGGGCCTTCTTCGTCTTGGCGTTGACGAGCTCGTCGCTCTCGCCGTGGTACTGGCGGCGCTCGGAGTGGCCGACGGCCACGTAGGTCACGCCGAGCTTGGTCAGCTGCGCGGCGGAGACCTCACCGGTGTACGCGCCGGCGTCGTGCGCGGACACGTCCTGGGCCCCGAGCTTGATCGACAGCCTGTCGCCCTCGATGAGCGTCTGCACGGTGCGCAGGCTGGTGTGCGAGGGCAGCACCGCGACCTCGACGGCCGAGTAGTCGTGCTTGGCGTCGCTGAGGGTCCAGTCCAGCTTCTGCACGAGCAGGGTGCCCTGCTGGTGGTCCAGGACCATCTTCCAGTTCCCGGCGATCAGCGGGGTGCGGGTCATGGGTGGGGCTCCTTCTCGTTCGGTGTTCTCAGCAGGGGGTCAGTCGAGGACGTCGAGGCCGGGGAGCTGCTTGCCCTCGAGGTACTCCAGGCTGGCCCCGCCACCGGTGGAGATGTGCCCGAACTGGGAGTCGGCGAAGCCGAGGGTGCGCACGGCGGCCGCGGAGTCGCCCCCGCCGACGACGCTGAACGCCCCGCCGTCGGCCAGGGCCTGCGCCACCGCCCGGGTGCCCCCGGCGTACGGCTCCATCTCGAACACGCCCATGGGCCCGTTCCAGAACACCGTGCGGGCGTCGGCGAGCTGCGCGGCGAACGCCTGCGCGGAGGCCGGGCCGATGTCCAGGCCGATCCGGTCGGCGGGGATGGCGTCGGCGGGCACGACCCGCGGGTCGGCGTCGGCGGCGAAGGCGGTGGCGGCCACGACGTCGGTGGGCAGCACCAGTTCCACGCCCTTGTCCCGGGCGGTCGCGACGTACCCGCGCACCCGGTCGAGCTGGTCGGCCTCGAGCAGGCTCTTGCCGACCTCGTGCCCGGTGGCCTTGAGGAACGTGAACACCATGCCGCCGCCCACCAGGAGGCGGTCCCCCGCGGTCAGCAGCGAACCGAGCAGGTTGTCGATGACGCCGAGCTTGTCGGAGACCTTCGATCCACCCAGGACCACGGCGTAGGGCCGTTCGGGGTCGCTGGTCAGGCGCTGCAGCACCTCCACCTCGGCGGCGACGAGGCCCCCGGCGGCGTGCGGGAGGCGGCGCGCGACGTCGAAGACGCTGGCGTGCTTGCGGTGCACCGCCCCGAACCCGTCGGAGACGAAGCCGTCGGCCAGGGCGGCGAGCTCGTCGGCGAACGCGCCGCGCTCGCCGTCGTCCTTGCTGGTCTCCCCGGCGTTGAACCGGATGTTCTCCAGCAGCAGCAGCTGCCCGTCCTCCAGCGCCGCGACGGCGGACTCGGCCTCGGCGCCGACCGTCACGGGGCTGAACCCGACGTGGACGCCCGGCAGCAGCTCGGCCAGCCGAGCGTGCACGGGAGCCAGGGAGTACTTGGCCTCCGGGGCACCCTTCGGGCGGCCCAGGTGGGCGGTGACGACGACCCGGGCGCCGGCGTCGAGCAGGCGCCGCAGCGTCGGCACGGAGGCGCGGATGCGGCCGTCGTCGGTGATCACCGGGCTGTCGCCGGAGTGGTCGAGCGGGACGTTCAGGTCGCTGCGGACGAGGACGCGCTTGCCGGCGAACCCGCCGAGCTGCACCTCGAGGTCGTCGATGGTCTTCACGGACGTTCCCTTCTGCTGTCGTGTCGGCCCGGCCCGCGGGTGGACGGACGACGGCCCGGGCACCCCGATGGGGAGCGCCCGGGCCGGATCTTGTCAGAGGCTCAGAGCGAGGAACCCACGAGCGTGACGAGGTCCACGAGACGGTTGGAGTAGCCCCACTCGTTGTCGTACCAGCCGACGACCTTGACCTGGTTGCCGATCGCCTTGGTCAGGCCCGAGTCGTAGATGCAGGAGGAGGGGTCGGTGACGATGTCGGAGGAGACCAGCGGCTCGTCCGAGAACGTCAGGTAGCCCTTCAGCGGGCCGTCGGCGGCGGCCTTGTACGCGGCGTTGATCTCCTCCACGCTCGCCTCGCGGCCGAGGGTGACCGTGAGGTCGGTGGCCGAGCCGGTGGGGACCGGCACGCGCACGGCGTAACCGTCGAGCTTGCCCTTCAGCTGCGGCAGGACCAGGCCGATCGCCTTGGCCGCCCCGGTGGAGGTCGGGACCATGTTCAGGGCCGCGGCGCGGGCGCGACGCAGGTCCTTGTGCGGGCCGTCCTGCAGGTTCTGGTCGGCGGTGTAGGCGTGGATCGTGGTCATCAGACCGCGCTCGATGCCGAAGGTGTCGTCCAGGACCTTGGCCAGCGGGGCCAGGCAGTTGGTCGTGCACGAGGCGTTGGAGATGATCGAGTGCTTCGCGGCGTCGTAGTCGCCGTCGTTGACGCCCATGACGACGGTCACGTCGTCGTTGGTCGCCGGCGCGGAGATGACGACCTTCTTGGCCCCGGCGTCCAGGTGGGCCTTGGCCTT
Source organism: Kineococcus lubricus (assembly GCF_050871965.1). NCBI lineage: Bacteria > Bacillati > Actinomycetota > Actinomycetes > Kineosporiales > Kineosporiaceae > Kineococcus > Kineococcus lubricus. The sequence goes on along the minus strand of NZ_JBJLSK010000015.1, from coordinate 7,083 downwards.
CTGGCCGTCGGTGAAGAAGCCGGTGGACTCCACGACGACGTCGACCCCGAGGTCGCCCCAGCCGAGGTTGGCCGGGTCGCGGTCGGCGAGGACCTTGACCTTGCGGTCGCCGACGACGATGGCGTCGCCCTCGACCCGCACGTCCTCGGCGAGCTTGCCGAGGATGGAGTCGTGCTTGAGCAGGTGCGCCAGAGCCTTCGCGTCGGTGAGGTCGTTGACGGCCACGACCTCGACGTCCGCGTTCTGCGCGAGGACCGCGCGGAAGAAGTTGCGGCCGATGCGGCCGAATCCGTTGATGCCGACCCGAGTGGTCATGCGCTCTCCATCCCTGACGCACCCATCGACCGGGCGGGCCGGGTGCGTCTCGTGCGTCCGGTACGTGATCAGTACTGGTGCGGTTCCCCCTGCCTCGGCAGGGACGTACCCGCCGCGGGCCCCGCGGCGTCGCTCCGACCCTATGGCCTGCGTCACGTCGACGCGGAATCGGGGTGCCGTGCGCGCCGGGCGCGCGACCTCAGGCGTCGAGCATGTCGGGGGTGAGCCCGGACTCGGTCCCGGGCAGCCCCAGCTCGATGGCCTTCTTGTCCGCCATCCCCAGCAGCCGCCGGATGCGCCCGGCGATGGCGTCCTTCGTCATGGGCGGGTCGGCGAGCTGACCGAGCTCCTCGAGGCTGGCCTGCTTGTGCTCCAGCCGCAGCCGCCCGGCCTGCAGGAGGTGGTCGGGGATGTCGTCGCCCAGCAGCTCCAGGGCCCGTTCGACGCGGGCGCCGGCCGCGACGGCCGCGCGCGCGGAGCGGCGCAGGTTGGCGTCGTCGAAGTTCGCGAGCCGGTTGGCGGTGGCGCGCACCTCGCGGCGCATCCGCCGCTCCTCCCAGGTCATCATCGCGTCGTGGGCCCCCAGCCGGGTCAGCAGCGCGCTGATGGCGTCGCCGTCGCGCAGCACCACGCGGTCCACCCCGCGCACCTCGCGGGCCTTGGCCGACAGGTCCAGGCGGCGGGCGGCGCCGACGAGCGCGAGCGCCGCCTCCGGGCCGGGGCAGGTCACCTCCAGGGCGGCCGAGCGGCCCGGTTCGGTGAGGGACCCGCGGGCCAGGAAGGCGCCGCGCCAGGCCGCCTCGGCGATCTGGGTGGAGCTGGACACGATGTGCGAGGGCAGGCCGCGCACGGGGCGGCCGCGGCCGTCGAGCAGCCCGGTCTGGCGGGCCAGGGACTCCCCGTCGCGGGCGACGCGCAGGACGTAGCGGGTGGCGCGGCGCAGCCCCCCGGCCTGCACGACGAGCAGGTCGCTGGGGTGGCCGAACACGTCGGCGATGTCGCGGCGCAGGCGCCGGGCGATGGACGCCGAGTCCAGCTCCGCCTCGATGACGATCCGCCCGGAGACGATGTGCAGCCCCCCGGCGAACCGGAGCATGACCGACACCTCGGCCTTGCGGGCCGCCGTCGTCGTCACCGGCAACCGGCTCAGTTCGTCCTTGACCGCCGCCGTCATCGCCATGACCGGTCCTCCCGCTGCACCGTCTCCACCTCTCGTACCCACTCGACGCCCACCGTCCCCCCGCGACTCAGCCGCCACCGGCGAACACGTCACGGTAGGCCGCGGCGAGCCGCAGCGCGTCGTGGCGGGGCGTGCCGTCGCCCACCGAGACGGTGCGCAGGACCAGGTGCGCGCCGAGGTCGCCGGCGACCCGGGTCAGCGCGTCCACGTCGCCCACGGCCACCGGGTCGGCCACGACGGCGTCGACCCGCAGGTCGGGGGCGTGGGCGGCCAGGACCTCCAGGTGCGCCTCGGCGCTGAACCCGTCGGTCTCCCCGGGCTGGACGGCGAGGTTGAGCGTGACGCAGGTGCGGGCGGTCGTGGTGGTCAGCGCCTTCAGCAGCCCCGGGACCATGAGGTGGGGCAGGACGCTGGTGAACCAGGACCCCGGGCCCAGGACGACCCAGTCGGCGGTCTCGACGGCCTCGACGACCTCGGGGCGCACGGGCGGGTCGGCCGGGACGAGGCGCACGGCGGCGACGCGGCCGGTGGTGGAGGCCACCGCGACCTGGCCGCGGACGGGGGTGAGCTCGTCGGGGGCGCCCTCGACGAGGCCGAGGACGTCGGCCTCGATGTCGAGCGGCACGGCGGCCATGGGCAGGACGCGGCCGCGGGCGCCGAGCAGGCGCCCGACCCAGTCGAGGCCGGCGACCTCGTCGCCGAGCAGTTCCCACAGGGTCGCGATGAGCAGGTTGCCGGTGGCGTGCTGGTGCAGCGACCCGGCGCTGGTGAAGCGGTGCTGGAGGACGTCGCGCCAGGTGCGGCCCCACTCGGAGTCGTCGCACAGGGCCGACAGGGCCATCCGCAGGTCCCCGGGGGGCAGACCGCCGAGCTCGCGGCGCAGCCGGCCGGAGGAGCCGCCGTCGTCGGCGACGGTGACGACGGCGGTGAGGCGGTCGGTGAGGTGGCGCAGCGCCGACAGCGACGCCGACAGGCCGTGCCCGCCGCCGAGGGCGACGACGGCGGGTGCGCCGGAGGAACCCACGCCGTGCGCGGACCCGGGCGCGGGCAGCGGACCGGTCCCCGGGGCCGGGCCCACGGTCGGGATCAGGCCGGTCGGGAAGCTGGTCGAGGAGGGGTGGGTGGACTCGGGCAGGGGGCTCACTCCCGACCCAGGTCGCGGTGCAGGACGCGGACGGGCACGCCGTCGCGGCGCAGGCGGGCGCCGAGCTCCTCGGCCATGGCGACCGAGCGGTGCTTGCCCCCGGTGCAGCCGATGGCGATCGTGGCGTAGCGCTTGTTCTCGCGGCGGTAGCCGTCGAAGACGGGGTGCAGCGCGGACTCGTATCGGTCCAGGAACGGCCCGGCGCCCTCGGCGGCGAGCACGAACCGCGACACGGGCCCGTCCTGGCCGGTCAGGGGGCGCAGCTCGGGTTCCCAGTGCGGGTTGGGGATGAAGCGGACGTCGGCGACGTGCTCGGCGTCGGCGGGGGTGCCGTACTTGAACCCGAAGCTCATGACGGTCACGCGCAGGTCGTCGGCGCGGTCGGCCTCGAACAGGGACGCCACCAGGGAGCCGAGCTGGTGGACGTTGAAGGAGCTGGAGTCGACGACGACGTCGGCGCGGGCGCGCAGCTCGCCGGTCAGGGCGCGTTCGCGGGCGATGCCGTCGACGATGCGGTCGTCGCCCTGCAGCGGGTGCGGGCGGCGGACCCCTTCGAAGCGGCGGACCAGGACCTCGTCGGTGGCGTCGAGGAACAGCACGCGCGGGGACACGTGCCGGGTGTCGAGGGCGGCGAGCGCCCCGGTGAGCTCGGCGAAGAAGCTGCGGCCGCGGACGTCGACGACGACGGCCAGGCGCGGGATGGCCTGGCCGGCGCGGGCGGCGAGCTCGGCGAGGGGTTCGAGCATCTGCGGCGGGAGGTTGTCCACGACGTACCAGCCGAGGTCCTCCAGGGCCTTGCCGGTGGTGGAGCGCCCGGCGCCGGACATGCCGGTGATGATGAGCAGCTCGGGGCGGCGTGGCTTGTCGGTGGCGGGACCGGTGGCGGGACCTTCGCGGGGTTCGTCGCCGGCTGCCGTCTCGTGCACGGGCTCATCCTGTCATCCCGGGCGTGTCGCGCGCGACGAGGTCGGTACGCGCCGCGGTCGGGCACTCACCTGCCGTGGTCGGGGTGGGTCGGTGGGGTCAGTCGATGAGTTCCCCGGTGGCGGTGTTCACGGCGGGTTCGGGGGTGCGGGCGGCGAGGGCCTCGACGACGGCGGCGGCGGTGCGCGGTCCCATGCCGGGGACGGCGGCGACCTCCTCGACGGTGGCGGCGCGCAGCTTCTTGACGGACCCGAAGTGGCGCAGCAAGGCGCTCTTGCGGGCCTGGCCGAGGCCGGGGACGCCGTCGAGGGCTGAGGTCGTCATCGCCTTGGACCGCTTGGCGCGGTGGTAGGTGATGGCGAAGCGGTGGGCCTCGTCGCGCACGCGCTGGAGCAGGAACAGGCCCTGGCTGGTGCGGGGCAGGACGACGGGGTGGGTCTCGCCGGGCAGCCAGACCTCCTCGAGGCGCTTGGCCAGCCCGCACAGGGCGACGTCGACGACGCCGACGTCGGCCAGCGCGCGGGCGGCGGCCTCGACCTGCGGCTGGCCGCCGTCGACGACGACGAGGTTGGGGGCGTAGGCGAAGCGGCGGGGACGGCCGGTCTCGGGGTCCAGACCGGCGAGGACCTCCCCGCTGACGGCACCGGACGTCTCGACCTCGACGCCGTCGGCGGTCTCGGTGATCGGCCCGGCCGCCTCCTCGGTGCGCAGGCGCCGGAAGCGGCGGGTCAGGACCTCGCGCATGGCGCGGGTGTCGTCGAGGCCGCCCTCGTCGCCGCGGACGGCGAAGCGGCGGTAGTCGGACTTCTTGGGCAGGCCGTCCTCGAAGACGACCATCGAGGCGACGACGTTGGTCTCCTGGGTGTGGGAGACGTCGTAGCACTCGATGCGCAGCGGGGCCTCGTCGAGGCCGAGGGCCTCCTGCAGCTCGGTGAGGGCCAGGCTGCGGGTGGTGAGGTCGCCGCCGCGGCGGGTCTTGTGCAGGGCCAGGGCCTGGGTGGCGTTGCGGTGCACAGTCTCCAGCAGGGCGCGCTTGTCGCCGCGCTGGGGCACGCGCAGGTCGACGCGGGAGCCGCGCAGCTCCGAGAGCCAGTCCTCGACGTCGCTCTCGACGGTGGCGGGCAGCTCGGGGACGAGGACCTCGCGGGGCACGCCCTCCCCGCTCTCGCCGCCGTAGACCTGCAGGAGGAGCTGCTCGACGAGCTCGGGGGTGCCGACGTCCTCGACCTTCTCGGAGATCCAGCCGCGCTGACCGCGGACGCGGCCGCCGCGGACGTGGAAGACCTGGACGGCGGCTTCGAGCTCGTCGTCGGCGATGGCGAAGACGTCGGCGTCGGTGGCGTCGGGCAGGACGACGGCGGACTTCTCCAGGGCCTTGGTCAGGGCGCCGAGGTCGTCGCGCAGGCGGGCGGCGCGCTCGTAGTCGAGCTCGGCGGCGGCGGCCTTCATCTGCTGCTCGGCGCGGCGGACGAAGCGGGCGGTGTTGCCGGCCATGAAGTCGCAGAAGTCCTGCGCGAGCGCCTTGTGGTCCTCGGGGGAGATCTTCCCGACGCAGGGGGCCGAGCACTTGTCGATGTACCCCAGCAGGCAGGGCCGCCCGACCTGGCCGGCGCGCTTGTAGACCCCGGCCGAGCAGGTGCGGACGGGGAAGACGCGCAGCAGCAGGTCGACGGTCTCGCGGATGGCCCAGGCGTGGGTGTAGGGGCCGAAGTAGCGGGTGCCCTTGCGCTTGGCGCCGCGCAGGACCTGCACGCGGGGGACCTGCTCGCCCATGGTGACGGCCAGGTAGGGGTAGGACTTGTCGTCGCGGTACTTGACGTTGAAGCGCGGGTCGAACTCCTTGATCCAGGAGTACTCCAGCTGCAGGGCCTCGACCTCGGTGGCCACCACGGTCCACTCGACGCTGGCGGCGGTGGTGACCATGGCCATGGTCCGCGGGTGCAGGGCGGACAGGTCCTGGAAGTAGTTGGCCAGCCGCGCGCGCAGGCTCTTGGCCTTGCCGACGTAGATGACGCGGCCGGCGGGGTCGCGGAAGCGGTACACCCCGGGTTCGACGGGGATCTCCCCCGGCTTGGGGCGGTAGGTGGCGGGGTCGGGCACGGTACGAGGTTAGGTCGCCGGTCCGACAGGGGACCGCCCCGACCCCGGCGGCGACGACGGGTCGCCTCGCCGTGACGCTGCGCGACGGGGCGTGGGAGGCGGGTGAGGGCGGGACCTCGATCGGACCGATCCGGCGGCCGGTGGGGGTGCGCGGCCGCGGGCCGGTCCTACCGTCCGTGCGTGCCCACCCCGCCCAGTTCCCTCGCCCCCGCCCCGCACGGGACCCCGCAGGTGCTGCGGCGCCCGCTGGGCTTCCCCGTCGGCCCGGGGGCACCCGGTCCCGTCGCGGTCGTGGTCGGCGGCCGGGGGGAGGCGGTCGCCCTGGCCGAGGTGGTGCGCCGGCTGGGGGCGGCCGGTCTGCTGGTGCGCGCCGGCGACGCGGACGACGCCCTGCCGCCGGCCGTGCGCGACCAGCTGGGGTTCGGTCGCGGCGGCGGCGAGGCGCTGGCCCTGGAGGCCGGCGGCTCGCGCGGGCAGCGGCTGGGGGCGGCGGTGGCCGCGCTCGACGAGGCGTTCACCCGGCACCGGCCCAGCGCCGTCGTCGTGCACGGCGGCTCCCCGGCCGCGCTGGCCGGGGCGCTGGCCGCGGACGCGGTCGGCGTCCCGGTCGTGCACGTGGGGGCGGGGCTGCGCAGCTTCGACCGCGCGGTGCCCGGTGAGCGGCACCGGGTGCTGATCGACCAGCTGGCCGAGCTGTGCTGCGCGCCGACCGCGCTGGCGGTGCGCAACCTGCGCGCCGAGGGCGTCGCCGACGAGCGGATCCTGCTGACCGGCGGCACCTCGGTGGAGTCGGTGCACCACCTGCGGCTGGCCCCGGACGCCCAGGCGGACGTCCTGGCCGGGCTGGGCCTCACGCCCGGGTTCGTGCTGCTGACGCTGCACCGCGGCGAGGACGTCGACCCACCCGCGGTGCTGCGGCAGGTCCTCACCGAGATGGGCGCGGTCGCCGCCGACGGTGCGCCAGTCGTGCTCGTGGCTCCCCCGCGCGACGTGCGGCGGTGGCGGGCCGACGGCCTGGGTGACCTGCTGGACCGCTTCGCGGTCCTCGCCCCGCAGCCGCCGGCGCAGTTCCTGGCCCTGCTGGAGCAGGCGCGGCTGGTCGTGACCGACTCCGGCGGCGTCCAGGAGGAGGCCGCGGTCCTGGGCCGGCGGGTGATCCTGCTGCGCCGCCGCACCGAGCGCCCCGAGCTGCTGGGGGCGTCCGGCGCGCTGGTGCCCGCGGGTCTGCGGCTGGCGGCCGCGGTGCGCTCAGCGCTGGCCCGGGGAACGGCCCGAGGGACGGCCCGGGAACCCGTGCCGCTCACACCCTACGGGGACGGGTCGGCGAGCCGGGTGGTCGTGGAGTCGATCGTCAAGCTCGTCGCCCCGTCCTGAGCCGGGGGGGGGGGGGGGGGGGGGGGGGGGGGGGGGGGGGGGGGGG